>JABMPH010000221.1 GCA_013203805.1 Bacteroidota bacterium
CATTTAAAGATTGGCTCGAAAATAACTGATTAAGTCTTTTTTAAGATAAATTTTATCCTGCCAAAAGCTGGATGTTTTTTAATTACTGGACATTAAATTAGTTCATTTATATTTGCAATTGACTGTAGTATCTTTTTAATTTAAGGGATAATCCTGAAAGGATTTAATATGAATAGCCCGGCACGAAGTGCGCGGAAATAAAGTAGAAGTGAAAAAAACCCCCTGAAAAGGGTTCAATAATAAAATTTCAGGGATGAATATACTAGCTTACTAAAAGAACATGGGATTGAATTCAATGAGAAATATTTATTGTGATTTATTGAACCCCACTGGGGTACTTTTGCGTTATTTCCTAATAACCATGGGTTTCACCTATGGTTATTCACATTAAACCACTTCGTGGTTTGACATTGTATCTGTAATATTATTGTAAATAGGCACAATATTAAAATCCTCCAATATCATATTGGCTATAACACGACTTTTTATCCCTTAAATTTTAAGCCAGCACTTCAAAATTAAATATAGACTCTTTTTTGCCGTTGTTAGTTTACCAGATAAATACTACTTTTGCTTCATATCTTTGATGCTATGATAAACCACTTTATCCTTTATCAAATTTCACACAACCTCAACAGTTGTCTGTTCGAGTGTTGGATTTTCTGATTTGTTGTATATACTGACCAAGTGTTGGTCAATCCTTAACGTATAACAAGTAACTTTCAACTATTTCTTCATGCTCGGAACAATATTCGATATAAAACATTTCTCCATTCACGATGGCCCGGGAATTCGTCAAACGATATTCTTCAAAGGATGCCCTTTGTCGTGTTGGTGGTGTCATAATCCGGAGAGTAGAAGTAATGAAATTACTGATGTTGAAAAGGAGGAAACCCTTGACGGAGTTAAGATATGTGATACAGAGACCATTGGTAAACTCTATTCTGTTGATCAGTTAATGGCAGAGGTAATAAAGGATATTGTATTTTTTGAAGAGTCGGGTGGGGGAGTAACTTTATCGGGTGGCGAGCCATTGCAGCAACATGAATTCGTGCTGGAATTATTAAAGGAGTGTAGGAAAATGGAAATTAATACTTGTGTTGACATTACAGGAAACGTGAATGCAGGTATACTTTCAAACATCGCATCATATACAGATCTTTTTCTATACGATTTAAAGCATATTGATGATGTACAGCATATTAAATATACCGGAGTTAGTAATAAGCAAATCCTCAGTAATTTAAAATTGCTGGATGAAATGGGAAAGGATGTATGGATTCGATTTCCACTAATTCCAGGAATAAATGACGATGAAAGCGACTTCTTGAGATTAATGGAGTTTTTGTCTAAGCTTAAAAATACTCATCCCATATCCTTATTGCCTTATCATAAAATTGGTCGCCATAAATACAGTCGATATGGTATAGAGTATAAAATGAATGGAATTAGTGAGCCCGATAGCGATTACATATTACAAATTAAAAACATGTTCACAAATGCCGGGTTTTTAACTTCAATAGGTGGATAGTCGTTTATTTGGTATATGAAGTAAGGGCTATAGGGTATAAGGGTAGGGGTATAAGGGTATAGGGGTTTTGCATGAGGATTAAAAACATGTTTAAATAAACAAAAACATATAAAATGCATATTGAAACAAACAACATATATAGGTTAGAGCAGTTTTCCCCTATACCCCCTATACCCCCTATACCCCCTATATCCCCTATACCCCCTATCCTCAAATACTATCCAAATCATCATGAATTAATTAAACTAAATTGAACTGGAAAATGAACGATAGAATAAAAAGATTAAGGGAGCACAGCCAAAGCGCAATACCACAAATATCTGCCGAAAGAGCGTTACTTGTAACGGAGTTTTACAAGAGTGACCTTTGTCAGCAAGTTAGTGTTCCAATGCGTAGGGCACTGGCATTTAATCATATCCTAAACAATAAATCAATTTGTATTGTTGATGATGAATTGATAGTTGGCGAACGCGGGCCTAAACCCAAATCCGTACCCACATATCCCGAAATTAACCTACACTCACTCGAAGATCTGGAAATACTAGATACTCGGACTAAAGTATGGTTTAAATCAAGTGAAAAAGTACAGAAAGCTTATAAAGATATTGTGATACCCTTCTGGACTGGTAAAACAAATCGTGAAAAGATATTTGCCAATTTAGACCGTAATTGGATTGATGCATACGAAGCCGGGGTTTTTACCGAGTTTCAGGAACAACGTGCCCCGGGACATACTGTACTTGGCTCAAAAATGTTTAAAACAGGTTTCATGGACCTTATTAAACAAATCCGAATAGTGATTTCAAATCTTGATTTTTTCAATGATGAAGATGCATATAATAAAAGGGAAGAACTTAAAGCAATGGAAGTTGCAGCCAATGCGATAATAAATTTTGCTTATCGTCATGCCGGTGAACTGGAGTTGCTTGCACAATCTGAAACTGATGAAGACCGGAAAATTGAACTGATGAAGATGGCCTCAATTTGTAGAAGTGTACCTGCCAATGCTCCCCAAACATTCCATGAAGCATTGCAACATTATTGGTTTATTCACATTGGAGTAATCACCGAAATAAATCCATGGGATAGTTTCAATCCCGGCCGGTTGGATCAGCATTTGTATCCATTTTATCGCAAAGAAATTGACGAAGGAACACTCACGATAGACGGGGCAATTGAGTTACTTGAATCGTTTTGGGTAAAGTTTAACAACCATCCCGCACCTCCAAAAATTGGCGTAACTGCCAAAGAGAGCAGCACTTATACCGATTTCTCCCTAATCAATCTGGGTGGTGTAAAAGATGATGGAAGCGATGCAGTAAATGAGCTTACCTATATTATTCTGGATGTGATTGAGGATATGCGACTACTGCAACCAAGTTCAATGGTTCAGGTAAGTAAAAAAAGCCCCAACAGGTTTCTTAAGCGGACTGCTCGAATTGTAAAAACAGGTTTCGGGCAACCATCTATATTTAACACTGATGCCATAATTCAGCAATTGCTATATCAGGGGAAGAGCCTCGAAGATGCCCGCAATGGAGGAGCCAGCGGATGCGTTGAAACAGGTGCTTTTGGGACCGAGAGTTATATCCTTACCGGTTATTTCAATCTTGTTAAAATTTTTGAGCTTGCAATGCACAATGGTGTGGATCCGATAACAGGGAAAAAGGTAGGGTTGAGTACCGGTGATATGACCAACTTTACATCGTTTGAACAGGTCTTAGAAGCAATGGCCAAACAAGTTAAGTACTTTGTTGATATCAAGGTTAAGGGTACAAATATTATCGACAGGATATTTGCAGAAAATCTTCCAGTGCCTTTTTTGTCACTGGTAATTGATGATTGTATAAGCAATGGCATCGACTATAACAATGGCGGTGCCCGTTACAATACTAGTTACATTCAAGGCGTTGGACTTGGTAGCCTAACAGATATTCTCACATCCATAAAGTTTAACGTATTCGATGAGAAAAAGGTAAGCTTTAGTGAATTGATTCTTGCAACCTCGTCAAACTTTGAAAACCATCTTGAATTACGTAACAATATGGTGAATCACACTCCTAAATATGGTAATGATAATGATTATGTAGATGACCAAGCCACAACAATTTTCAATATTTTTCTTGATGCTGTTGATGGACGGCCAAATACAAAAAGGGGGCATTTTCGTATAAACATGTTGCCAACTACTTCTCACGTGTATTTTGGAAGCGTGACAGGAGCTACACCTGATGGTAGATTAGCACGTAAACCTTTGTCTGAAGGTATTTCACCTTTTCAGGGTGCTGACAGGAAAGGGCCTTCCGCGGTAATTAAATCGGCTTCAAAAATTGACCACCTCAAAACAGGAGGAACACTCCTTAATCAGAAGTTCACTCCTGCATTGTTAGAGGATGAAAAAGGATTGGATTCACTCGTGTCGTTAATCAGGGCATATTTTAGAATGGATGGCCATCATATTCAGTTTAATGTTGTTACTGCCAAGCAATTACGCGAAGCGCAAAAACATCCTGAGGATCATAAAGATCTAATTGTAAGGGTAGCCGGGTATAGCGATTATTTTAATGATTTGGGTGAAGAACTACAGGAAGAGATAATCAGGAGGTCGGAACATGCGGCGTATTAAGACTGGATACGTCTTTCAAGCCACTTAGCGAAAAAGATATCGTAAACCATTGTTTTACTTTCGTCGAGATATACCATTTCTTTCTTTAGTAATGAAACAAGTGCAGTTTTAACAGAACTGGGTGTTCCAAGTTTATACTTTCCAATAAAATCTTTTGAGGTGGGCTTTGAAATGCCTCTTTCCTTCGCTATTGCCTCCAATAGCTTGAACTGAAGTCTTGTAAGAAGGGTTTTGTAATTGAAATAAACAACTTCGTTTTCTTCTAATATGTCTAATAATGTATCAGCTGCAATTTTTTCATTAATATCTTTTTGAGGTAAACTATAAAGTTTGTTACAGAGATATTGTACGTAAAAAGTATGTATTTGGGTTTGGTTCAAAATAAATTTAAGTGCTGATTGATCAATCGTCCTATTAGTTTTTTTAAACGCAGATAAAATAAATGTTTTGTAGATTTCTTTATCAATTTTTAAAAGATTAAGCAATTCAGAACTCTGATAAAAAGGTCTGCCATAATTGCTGAACATTGATAATAATAAATGCTTTTGGCTACCCGAAAATATAAAAGTAGAATTTGACAGTTGTTGGATGCTTTTCCTTAACATAGCTTCAACATTCTTTTCAGGATAATTCGTAATCTGTTGAAATTCATCAAGTGCAATAATTACATGTTTTTCTTGTTTTTGTAAATATTCAAAAATCTCTGTAAGACTTTGTTCTGGTGCAGCATCATGTTGTACAGAAATTTCAATTTGTGGACTTCCGGTAAGTTGGTCAATTGATATTTTTGGACGGAGACTTTTTACAATGGTGCTAAACACTTTTATCACATTCATTGTGCTTTTATCAACCTTACCAATTATTTCCTTTGCAATTAGATTAATAAAACCTGATAGGTCTTCGGTATCCATAATATCGATATAAAATAAACTCAGCTTTTTTTCATTTCTAAGTTTATGAAATACATGCTTAATTAAACCGGATTTACCCATCCTGCGGTGAGAAATTAAGGTAATATTCCTATGGTTCTCTATGGCACTTATTATTTTCTCAGTCTCTATAATTCGGTCACAAAAATAAGCTGGGCCTGCATAAACACTTAATGTAAATGGATTATCTTTTTCCATGTGAATAGAACTTATACATACAATAACATAAGTCGATTTTTATTAAGTCAATCAAATTACGTCTTATGCGTTACGCAAAGTACGTAATTTATTATTAAAAAAGCAAATTTACGGAACTCTAATTTACCAATCTTAAAACAGTACGACTTTAATTGCCTAAGGCATGTCAGGCTGATTCCCTTTTCCCAGGGGTGCATTTAGTTCAGATGGTTTTCCAAAAAAGTGAACTATAAAATAAAGCCCGGGAAATCCTAGTGGGAAAAGTATCCATGGAGAAATGCCAAAGAAAGCAGGTAAAGTCCCAAAAAATATCGCCACAGCACCAGTTGTTAATGCATAAGGAAGCTGGGTGCGAACATGCTCAATATGAAGGCAGTGGTGGAGTAGTGGAATGTTGGAAGGATGAATGATCGGAACAATGGCTACCAATGACCATCACTAACAAAATATCCAAAAAAAGTCAGTTAATAAGGGTAAGGGTTGTTAACTTTGAATAATCTTCTTTTCCACCACAGTTATCCATTCGGTAGGAAACTTTATAAATATAAGTGCCAATTGTTGACAAATTGCCGTTGTATTTGCCATCCCAACCAACATCAGGGTTTGATGACTCAAATATTTGCTGCCCCCATCTATTATAAATAATTAATTGATAAATGGTAACATTATTGGTATTTCCAACTGGTGCAAATAGGTCATTTTTTCCATCGTTATTTGGTGTAAACGCATTGGGGAAGTAAAGCTGATATTGAATTTCCTCAACCTTTATTAGCACTGTATCACTACCTGTACAACCATGTTTGTTTACCACCACCCATACTGCTGTGTCCTTCGGAACATCTATCAACTCAATAGTCTCATTTGTTTCGCCAGTTGACCATAAATAACTCGCTCCGGGATTTGCAGCTTCCAATAGCACTGATGAACAAGCTGGCAGATCAATATCATTACCTAGGTCAACAATAGGATATGGGTATATAGTTACATTTTTTACAATAGTATCGGTGCATCCACCATCTTTTACAACTATTAATTCTATATCATAATCCCCAGCTGCATAATATGAGTGGCTCGGTATTATTTCCTGACTAGTATTTCCATCTCCAAAATCCCAAAAAACTTCCTGAACAAAATCGGGTAACCCTGATCCTATTGGGTCGTAGAGAGATAGGATAATGTTTTCTCCTATGCAAGCTGAACTGGGTGCCGGAACAAAATCAATAAAACTTTGATAAGTAAAGTTCTTAAAATGAATTTGCCGTTGCGACATACAATAGAATCCAAACTTGCCAGACTCGAATGATCCTGATCTCTCAAACATCAATTTATCGTCAACTTTAATGGTAATTAAATTTGAAGTGTATAATAATTCAATTTGATATTCAGTATATGCAATCCATCCAAGTGTATCATTGTATTTTTCTGCTAACAAACTTCTCAAAGGAGGGGAGTTATAATTGCAATACATGTAGCTTTTTTGACCATTTAGGTTTATATAACCATTATAGTGTGATAATCTAAAACCTTCATATGTACAATTTTCACTTTCGCCTTTCCAGTCAAAAAGGTAGAATTTGTAATCATTGTTTTCGGCTAATGTTGTTGGACTATGATATCCAAATACTAATCCCACAAAGTCATGGTCAGTATTTGTTTGAACTGAAATAGTGCCCTTGATAAGTACATTGATCATGTTTTGTTGACTTACAAAATATGATGACGCGATTGCATCGATTGAACCAATCACATGATTTGTATCCAATACTTCCCAATCAGCATTAGGGGCTCCTTTTTTTGACCATGTGCTTAAATCAAAATGTGTTTCGCAATCTTGACAAATAACAGTTGAACCCGAATATAATAGCAGAATAGATAATATCACTTTTCTCCAATTCATAACCTAGGAATTTAAACTCTAGCAGCACTCATTAATATTTATGTTTATAAATCAAGACGATAAAAAAGCAAAGATGGTTGCCTTAAATATATTTTTTCCAGTAAGTTCTCAAATATTTTCCAATCAAAAATCAGGACGATTCGATTTAATTACCTTTCAATTACTTCAAAACTTAACGAAGTGCTATATTTTGCAGTAATTGTAGATCGTAATAGATTTTCTAATGCATATTCCGGGTTTAATTGAGTTAATAGTGCATAATACAATGCTAATCATTTAATGGAGAGAAACTTTAAACAAAGGTTGTATGGTTACTTGCAATTATTAAAAAATTTAAGAGAATGATGTAAAAAGAAGAAAATTTATGAACTAATCAATTATTTCAGAAGGTTTCCCAAAAAAATGAATTACCATATACAGACCGGCAAACCCAAGGGGGAAAAGTATCCAAGGTGAAATACCAAAGGAAGCAGGTAAAGTCCCTAATAC
>JABMPH010000222.1 GCA_013203805.1 Bacteroidota bacterium
GATAAACCTTTATTACCGTAATCAAGAATATGGTTATTGGCTAGGGTAACAAGATCAACTTTGAGTTGTTTTAGGTAAGGTAAGGTTGTTTCTGCCGATGTTTGTAAATGTGGACCGGTTTTTTGTATTTTGTTTATAGGGGTGTTACTGGTTATAGGTGCTTCCTGGTTAACAATTCTAAAGTCAGCTTTTAAAAATAGATCTTTTATTGATGAGTCGATTAAGTCTTGTCCTCGTTGCTTATCAGAGATGTAAAAGTCGCCAGCTATAATGAGTTTCATAAATCAATGTTTTGGGTTAATTAGATAATTGATTTTTATCATTACTCATGAGCGGATGTATAGTGAGTATTTGTTTCTTTGTTAAATATAGGCTTCTTAAGAAATGGTAAATGTTTTTTAACCTAATTCTGCCTAAACCAATCTGTAATAAGAAGTAAAAAGGACTATTTGATAGATCCATGAGATTTATTTTTGTTTTTTCACTATTTGGAAATAACTTTAATTCTGTAATTAGAGGAATCAAATCATATTTTTCTCGCTTAATATTAAACATATTCTTAGAAATAAAATCAATGGAATATTGCAACCTAAGCTTATACAAATTCTGAGCGATTTCAGTTTCTTTATAATTATTTAATAGGTTGGAAAATTCATGAGTGACATTTGCAAGTGTCTTTAACGTATCTTCATTAGTCGCCGTTTGGGTTAATGAACTTGTATTTAAAAAATAAACATAAAGAAATTCTCTTATCAGCTTTATTTTCTGTACCCGGATTAAGATTTCAGTCGCATATAACAAATCATCACCATTATTAATCCCTTTTTGACCAAAGATCATCCCTTTTATAATTGATCTTTTTACTATTTTATTCCAGGGGGCACCATAGAAATGAACCTGAAGTCTCGTTTTATTTATCGATATTTTCTCTTTTTTTATTTTTTTAACAAAACCCCTTTTGCCTTCAGTATTTTCCCTTATATAATTAAAAACAATCACATCTGCAGATGTTTGCTTTATTTTTTGTTGTAAACATTCTAATGCTCCAGGCGCCATCCAGTCATCTGGATCTACATGCATAATATAATCCCCAATGGCAGCATTCATTCCCGAAGAACGCGCAATCGAAACTTTCATATTTTCTGCATGTTCAATAATTATTAAACGCCTTTCCTTTTCTCTATAGCTTTTGAGTACTTTCAAACTATTATCAGTAGAACAATCGTCAACAGCAATAACTTCAAAAGCGCCTTTGAATACCTGATTAAAAATAGAATCTAATGACCTAACTAAATATTTTTCAACATTATATACAGGCATAATGATTGAAATGAAAGGAATCTTTTTGTCTGTAGTTTCATCCATATGTCAAATATTTAAATTAATAGAGAATAATTACTTGTTATATAATTCGTTTATAAACATTATCCTAAAAACAAGCAAGACTTTAGTGAATATTTATGCTTTTTTTGTATTAAAATTCATTTTAAAAACAAAGAAACCGTCTTAAGTATATGATTTCTTTTTGAATCCTATTTTCTTTAATAGCATTAATATTAACAGTTGAAAATCATTATCTACATAATAATAAAAGACTACAGACAACCCAGAATATAATATGCCACATAGAATAAATCCAAATAATGTAGCTGGTGGTGCCCAAATTATAAATATTAGCCAGCTTACTATTATTGGAATACAAGCTTTAATAAAAACACTCATAATTCCTCTAAAACCTTGGATCCAAGATAAATTTGAGATTTTTAACATAAAACGTGTTTGCATAAAGAAACTTGTTGGTAAAACAGCTAATGTAACTGCGAATACTACACCATTAATTCCAAAATAATAGCATAACAGGATGCTTAATGGAATTCGGACAAAGGATTCAATCAAAGTCGCTTTTGATGTAAATGAGATTTTTTCATTGGAAAAAAGGTTATTGTATAATACTGTATTTAATACATATATTAAGCCCGATGATACAATAAGACCTGTTAATAATGTTCCTCCATAATAATCTTCACCCACCCATAAACTAACAAACTGTTTATTAAATAGAAAAATGCCTCCTCCTGTAAACAGTCCAAAGATTAGAGAATATTTTATCGACTTTATCATGTATTTTCTTAGGTTGACTATATCTCCTTGTCCAAAAAGATTAGCAAGTCCAGGCATTAATGCAAAAGCTATCTGAATTACAATTGTATTCATTAGGTCAGATGCTTTTTTCGAAAATACCAGTATTGTGGTAGCAGCAGGATCAATCAGTGAGGCTACAATTAATTTATCAGCATGAAAAACGGCTGTTTTAGAAAACTGGCTTAAAAAAACCCATACAGATTTATTAAACAATTCTCTGAAATATGAAAATTCAAAGGAGATGCTATTTTTGACTATATTTCGCTTTAACCAGAACCTTAAATAACAGACGTTACCAATAACCAAAATAATCGTCCCCACTGCATAACTCAATGGAAGAGATATCAGGCCTAAACCCGAGATTAAAAAAATGATTGAAGCAATAATTGAGATAATTCTTGAGACTGTATACATTATAGTATAAACTTCTGTTCGTTGAAGTCCTAGGAAAATCCCCCCAATCGCATAATTAATTAACATTAATGAAGTTGCTAATGCTGCAATCAAAAAAGCATGTGATAATTGTAATGCTTCATCACCATCAATTTTTACAATAAATGGAATTTTTTTGTATATAATTCCCGAAATTATTAATGGCAATAAGGATAAAGTGAATGCGACAACAAGGCTTGTCCCTATCATTCCGCCCATTTTATGTTGATTTTTTTGTCCAGACAAACTGGCTATTTTTTGAACAATTACGGAATTTAATCCGAAGTCGCTCATTCCCAATAATGCAACAATACTTCCCGTTGCCATCCATGCACCATAAAGCCGAGAATCAATAAACTGTAAGTATAAAGGGATTAAAACAATGCCTCTAATAATTTCTATTATAACGTTTGCGTAACTTCTTATTAAATTAACAATAGTTGCCCTTTTTCGTGATGGAGGGGCTGATAAAACACTGTTTTCGGTCATTTATTTTCTTAATTATCACAAACTACAATATTACTATGCATTAATATTAGTTAGGCCTGAATTACCCATTAACTATATACAATTTTAACGTTTAACAAAAATAGCATCAACCATCCGCAACTTTCCAGCATCAGTTAACGAATAATTATAAAAATTAAAAAGCTCAAACCCAAAGGATCTTATGAGTCTGACTGTTTCATCAAAATATATTTGTCCTTCGTATGAAGGTAAAGTAATTATCTCGAGATAGATCAATTTTATAATACCACTATTTAGGGACTTTGTTGCACCATTTAAAATCAAATATTCTGCGCCTTGAACATCCATTTTTAAAATATCAATTTTATCAATGGCATGAGTTTGGACAAAGTCATCCACTGTTGTTATTTCAACTTCTATTGTTTCAATAGTATCCAGTTTCCCTTTTGTGCCTCCCTTTGATGCCCATATTGCATCTGCATCTGGAGCTGATTTAAAAATTGAATTTGTGTCAGGCCATCTGTTAGATTGAAATTTTGAGAATTTTACTTGATCTGCTAAACCTTTATTTATTACAGTAATATTCTTGAATAATGAAGTGTTTTGTTGTAATTTTAAAAAAGAATTATAAAACGGTTCAAAAGAAAATATTTCACAATTGGGGAAAAGCTTATTGTATATCAAAGTTACGTCTCCAATATATGCACCAGCGTCAACTATTGTCACTTTATTATCAGTATTTCCAATAAGTTGTTTTTGCATTTTAAATGCATCCGTTTTATCTGAATACCTAGATATTTGATATCCAATGATTTCGAATAGTTTTTTAATTGTTTTTTTCATGATTTTTATTTATTTGTTTTAATTATTATATAACCAGCATCCTCACTTTAGTGCCATGTTGAATTTTCGTAGTCCTCTTTAAATGTATTTTATTCATCAATTAAAATCCATTCCTTAGGAAAAAGGCTATTGCATTCTTCTTTCCCTTTTAAAAGATTCCCCCAGCTTTTAGGCGCAATAACAATTTTTTCAGTATTTTTATTTAAATAGGCAGACCACCAGCTATAGGAACTATTACATATAATGTTGTGCTTACAAATCGACATTAGAGCCATGTCTTCCCAATTGAAGTTGGTGTGATACTCAATGAAGATTACACCACAGAATTCGGAAAATTTCGACTTTGCCGAATTAGTATTGTTCGAAAAAATAAAAAAAATCGGATTCGATACTCTTTTATTTACTATAGAAATCGCTTGTTTATAATAATTTAATGAAAGCTCTCCATGAACCTTTTTGGTACTTTCACTTCCTGTTGATGGATCTGCATAATCTCTATAATGTAATGCTACGGCTGATTCAAGCAAAGTAATTTTATCTTTAAACGCTAATGCCCCTTTAGAATAAATTGGAAAATTGACCATAGAAATGATTTCGTCTTTAACTGATTCAAAATAATAAGGGCTTTGAAAATATCCTTTTATACCATTCCAAGAATCATTATTCATTAATCCTTTATCATAAACAAATGTTTCCTTTTCTACAAACACGGAACCTTTTAACCAAAATAATTTTCTATAGATTCGTACAACTATATTGGAAATTTTCCCCAAAGAAAATAAAGCAGTCCATTTACTTTGAGGAAGAATATATAAGGGGCTAATAATTTTATCTAAGTCAAACCCTAAATGTTCACGCCATCTTGCCCAAGAATAATTGTCTATATTGATATAAACTTTTTTCTTGTGTTTTTTTGCATATGCATATGCAGTTGCAAATTGAAACAGTTGATTTCCTAAACCTCCAGTAATATATAAAATAAAAGGAGATTTCTTGTTTTTCTTGTATAAACCCGTAAGCTTAATCATGTTTATTTTATAGCTTCTAGGTTTAAACTCATTAAAGTACCTGTTTCTTTTTGCATATGAGGCAAATACGCTTGAGAAAAATCATCAATATCGCTATGGCTGGTTTTCCGCCAGTCATATCTTTTAACGTCTTTAAAACCTATACCTACTAATGCCTCTTTTAACATTTGTTCATCAAAAATCATTTTATGATAATCATACTCGTCTTTTTGGCCTCCAATTAATAACCCAAGTATGTCTTGCAACTTATGGGTTTTTTGATAGTGTTTTACACAAGCCTCAAAATCAGGCACTGCTATTCTTAAAATTCCTTCAGGTTTTAACACTCTGTACCATTCTTTTAGTACATTTTTAAAACCAGATCTACCAGTATGTTCTAATACGTGAGCGGCATAAATGAGCTCAACCGTACAATCATCTGCAAAACTCAAATCATCTATTGGCAGTTGGTAGTCTATATGCTCAAAATCTAATAAATCAACATGGACAAAGCCATCAATATACTTTTGTCCACAACCTAAATGTAATTTCATATTTTTTATTTATTATTATAGATGAATCTGTTAAATAAGATTAGCTGTTTAATTAAGAAAATCAAACTTCTTTTTCTTGCGTTTAATCTTTATTGAAAAATTCTATGATTGTATCGGTAACTAATTCTATTTGTTCTACTTCAAGTCCGGGGAAAATAGCCAATGATAAACCTTCATTAAATACTCTATTTGAAATAGGAAAATCGTCAATTTTATATTTTAAATATTCAAAACAAGGTTGCCGATGTAGTGGATAGAAAAAAGTTCTTGTTTGAATTTTATTTTCTTCTAAATATTGAATAAGTTCTTCTTTTTTATCAACCTTAATATTTACCCTAAATGGGATAAAATTACTATATTCCTCTATTTCAACAAATGATATTTCTTTTACGTTTTTTAACTTTTCATAATACAAGTCATAATTTTTCGTTTTCAGTTGAATTATTTTATCGAACTTCTTCAGTTGAGCAACACCTACAGCGCATTGCAGATCTGTCATTCTAAAATTCATTCCAAGAAAAGGGTGGATAAATGTTCCTGAATTTGGTCGACCTTGATTTCTTAAAAGCTTCAACGTATTGTATATTTCTTCATTATTTGTTAAAACAACAGCTCCTTCACCACAAGTTACCGTTTTATCGGCAAAAAAAGATATTGTTCCCACATCTCCGATTGTTCCTGTATGTTTCCCTTTATATTCAACCCCATATCCTTGAGCTGCGTCTTCAATTACTTTAATATTATATTTCTTTGCAATATCCAAAATAGGATCCATGTCAGCAGCTTGACCATATACATGCACTGGCATTATCGCTTTAGTTTTAGATGTTATTAGCTTTTCTAGCTGGGTTACGTCAATATTTAAAGTATTTGGGTCAACATCAACAAATACAGGAGTAGCCCCTGCAAAATAAGCGCTAGTTGCTGATGCTATAAATGTAATATTGGGGATAATAATTTCGTCTCCGTCTTTTATTCCAATTGCTTTTAATGCAATAAAAAGAGCTAGAGTCCCATTATTCGCTAAAACAGCATATTTTGCCCCTGTTTTATCTTTTATTAAACTTACAAATTCTTCTGCGAAAGGCCCTTCTGTAAGCCATTGCTTTTGAATAACCTGTTTTAGGTTTGCTAATTCTTCATCTCCTACAAAAGGAACTAGTTGTGGTACTTTATATCCCATTTTAATATTGGTTAAATTATTTTTTTTCGAAAGAATCTCTACTGTTCAATATGGGGGCGTTGCATGGCCAATTAATCTTAATTCGATCATCATCCCAAGCCACAGTGAATTGCTCGTCTGCATCAATGTAATCGCCCTCATAAGCAAGTTTATAATGAAACAATGCTTTTTCCGATTTTACATAATATCCATTAACAAAATTAGGAGGAATTAACACTTGTCGATAATCATCTGCTTTCAATTCTATAGAATCCCATTTCAAGTATGTAGGTGATTCCGGCCTCATATCAACAACGACTTCATAAATTTCACCAAAAGCGCAAGACACGAGTTTCCATGTTTTCTGATCACCATGCAATCCTCTTAAGACATTAAAATTTGAAAGAGCAAATTTATCATGCTTAAAATCTAACTTTTTTGATAAAAATTCATTATAAAAATCAGAATTATAACTGGAAAAAATATTGCCTCTATTATCCCAATTTATTGAAGGTTTAATTATCAGAATATCTGATATTATTTTTGAATGCTCGATTTTGTAATCTTTAAATGACATATCACTTTTTTATAAAATATCTTCTACTTGAGGATGTACAATAAATCATCCTTCCTTTAAATAATCATCTCTTTGCATAAGCTTGATATCATTAGTCATCATATCATCAACAATCATGTCAAGAGTGTATTTTGGCTTCCACCCCAATTTTGTCCTAGCCTTTGATGCGTCTCCAATCAGTAAATCTACTTCTGTTGGCCGATAATAGTATGGGTCAATTCGTATTACTTTCATTCCTTCCTTCAAATAATTTACTTTTTTGCCGACTTTATTAACCAATTTTTCATGGTCAATCTTTGTTATAAGGCCTATTTCATCTTTACCTTTACCTTCGTATTCAATCTCAACACCAATATACAGGAAGGCTTTAGTAACAAAATCCCTTACTGATGTCGCTTTACCTGTAGCGATAACATAATCATCTGGTTTTTCTTGTTGTAGAATTAAATGCATGGATTTGACATAATCCAAAGCATGTCCCCAATCTCTCTTTGCATCCATATTACCAAGGAATAATGTGTGCTGAAATCCTAATGCTATATTGGCAACTGCTCGAGTAATTTTTCTAGTAACAAAAGTTTCGCCTCGACGTGGTGATTCATGGTTAAACAAAATACCATTGGCAGCAAAAAGATTATAAGCTTCTCTATAATTTACAATAATCCAATATGCGTAAAGTTTTGCAACACCATATGGTGAGCGTGGGTAAAATGGTGTTGTTTCAGTCTGTGGTGTTTCTTGAACTTTTCCATACAATTCACTTGTGGAAGCCTGATAGAATTTTGTATTCAACCCTGTCTCACGTATCGCATCAAGAAATCTTAAAGTTCCAAGAGCATCAACCTGAGCCGTATAATCAGGAATCTCAAATGATACTTGAACATGGCTTTGAGCCGCTAAGTTATATATTTCATCTGGATTTACAGTTTCAAGTATTCGATTTAGATTACTCGCATCCGTAACATCACCATGATAAAAGAAAAATCTATCATTTAATTCTTTATTGTTTATTATATGATCTATTCTGCCAGTATTAAATGAACTACTACGTCTAATGATACCATGAACTTGGTAACCCTTATCAAGCAGTAATTCAGCTAGATATGATCCGTCTTGACCCGTTATTCCTGTGATTAGTGCTTTTTTCATATTTTATTATAATCCCTATACCAATTAATGAATTTATTTATGCCAATTTCAATATTTGTTTCGGGATTAAAATTCAGTAATTCTATGGACTTAGTGATTTCTGCGAAACTTTCAGGTACATCACCAGGTTGCATTGGCTTAAAATCAATTATTGCCTTTTTGCAAATATATTTCTCTATCAGCCCTATCATAAACATAAGCTTTTCACTGCGATGATTACCTAAATTAAATATTTCAGTTTTATAATTCTTTTCCAATGCTGCCCGTGTACCTGAGATAATATCCTCAATGTATGTAAAATCCCGCTTCATATTTCCATTATTAAATACGGGTATAGGTTCGCCTTTAGAAATTTTATCTGCAAAAATATACATTGCCATATCTGGCCTACCCCACGGTCCATAAACAGTAAAAAACCGAAGCCCCGTTGTATTTAAGCCATATAAGTGTGAATAGGCATTTGCATCAACTCATTAGATTTTTTTGTCGCGGCATAAAGAGAAATCGGATTATCTACACGGTCTTCAACTGAAAAAGGTGTTTTTTCATTTCCACCATAGACTGAAGAACTTGATGCATAGATTAATCCCTCTACTTCATTGTGTCTACATAATTCAATTATATTAAGAAATCCAACTAAGTTAGAGTCCATATAGGCATA
>JABMPH010000223.1 GCA_013203805.1 Bacteroidota bacterium
GATATCAGCTAATGAAAGATTTTTTTAAAGAAGTTGATAATACGCTTAAACAATATCGAGGGTATTAAAATTATGTGCAGACATATGAAAACGATAATTATAGGTATTGATAGCCAAGATAATATTCGAAAGAGAGTATTATCAATTGCTAAAGGTGACTATAAACCTAAAAATTCTGAGCCTAAAGTATGGTTTACTTCAATGAAATCACTAGCCGAAGTTTTAAGTGACAAGAACCGTTCTTTATTGAATATTATTGCTGATAATCAACCTCGGTCATTGCAAGAATTAGCAAAAATTACAGGTAGGCAGACAAGTAATTTATCACGGACTTTAAAGACACTTGAAAATTACGGTTTTATTGAATTACGAAGAAACAAAAAATGTGTTGTTCCAATTGCAAAAGCAACTACTTTTCAAATTAATACAGCTTAAACAAATAGGGCTGTTATGTGTTTAATTCAATAATGGTATCTTAACTGAGCAATAAGAAGAGTATTCAGGTGCCGGGCAATTATGTTCTAGTACTAAAATTATAAAGTTTGGGTAATTAGTTTAAACATGGTAAAATGTACGTAATTAAGTACAAAAAAGATTAGTCATGTTACCTCTTAACTTAGCTGAAGATATTCAGCCCCTATCAAGTTTTCGAGCAGGAGTTAGCACATATATTCAGCAAGTCACTGAAACTAAACGCCCATTGGTTATTACACAACATGGGAAAGGGGTCGCTGTTTTAACTGATATTATTGAGTTTGAAGCAATGCTGACTAGGCTAGAGCTACTTGATGAAATTTATAAAGCTGAAACACAAATAAAAGAAGGCAATGGAATTTCTCATTCTGATGCAAAATCTATGGTTTTAAAGAGACTTAACGATTGAAAATCACTTGGTCTCCTTAAAGGCTATAGTGATTCTATCGTTCAGGATATAAAAATCATCACTGATAATGTAAAGTATCGTCGGGAAGTTTATTATTCTGCTTCAATGAATAAAAGTTATTATGGCAATTTGCCCGTTGAAGTAGCAGGATATGGCGAATATGGTGTTGGGATCCGTTCACTGCTGCCGCTATTCAAATTATCTAAAAAAATATGCAGGAGTCTTGATGGTGTACTTGAAAATCAGAAAATAGTTGATGAGGTATTATTTGATAAATTACTCAATAGCATACCAATGAAAGTAGATCCTAATCAAAGGACACGAATTAAGGAAGCATGTGCAATAGCAGCTTATTGGAAACAAACTGACTTTCCCATCATTGAGCAATTGATTTGTGATGATGCGCCTCAATTTAAACAACTGACGAAACACCTCGGGCTTTGTTGGATCCATGATGGACGACATTATAAAAAAGCACCTAATCCAGAAAAATATATCCGTTTAGCTAAAGACTTTGACGAACTGTTTCATACTCAGACAGATTATGAACAATTAAATGATCGTATTGCAAAGACACTGGCAAAACGTGAAGAACTCTTATTAGCTTTAAAATATCCTCAACTTCCGTTGCACAATAATGCCTCTGAATTAGCCGCCAGAGTGCAGGCAAGGTATAGAGATATCAGTTTACATACCATGTCTGAAAAAGGAACTAAAATAAAAGATACGATAATGACTATTAGTCAAACAGCTAAAAAATTAGGGGTTAGAACTTATGAATATCTCTATGATCGAGTTTCTGGTCAGTATAATATGCCTTCTCTTGCTCAACTTATCGAAGAAAACTCATCAGATTATGTACCTGTAATTTAATTTATACCCTACAATTTAAAGCGGATACCTTATTGTTCTCAATGGCTGATACCTGCGAATAATTTATGGCAATTGCTTTTGATGTGTTCATTGTTTGTTGCTCCGTTTCAATTAATGGTGATTTTCTCTAATTACGAAATGCATATTAATTGAGTTTATTTGTTAGATAAATCTGTACATTATTGCGATACACATCGAATTTTTCGAGCATTTGTCAAAATATGATTAACTATAAACACCTGCGTTATTTTTTTGTGGTAGCGAAAGAAGGCAGCATTGCTAGAGCTAGTGAGCTATTGCATCTGACACCACAAACAATCAGCGGACAATTGACGGTATTTGAAGATCAATTGGGAGAAGCCTTGTTTAACCGTGTTGGTAGGGGCCTGGTCTTATCCGAAGCGGGACGACTAGTATTAAGTTATGCTGATTAAATTTTTTTATTGGGAGGCGTGCTTCAAGAAATGGTGCATAACTTCCCTTTTGAAAGACAATTGGTTTTTAAAGTTGGTATAGCAGATGCTGTACCAAAATCTATTGCTTATCGTCTTTTAACACCTGCACTTCAATTATCCGAACC
>JABMPH010000224.1 GCA_013203805.1 Bacteroidota bacterium
TGGTAAAATTGCTGAAATAAAAGAAACAATAATTGTTTTAGATTGCGGCAATAATATTAAACTTAATATTGAGAAAAGCGCTGTAGTTATGGATACTGCAGAAGTGGGACAAAAGAAATAATAGTTGTAATTATTATATATAATTTTTGGCTAGAAATTTCATCCTGAAAATTTATAATAGGAAAGTTTTACTAAACTAACTTATACAACTACTAATTTGATATTCCATTTTTATGGATAGTTCACCTACTACATATAATTCTAATAATAAGCATAAGAAATATAAATCATTTCTTGGTATCAGGAGTGATCGCTTAATTTTTTTTATCTGTATTTTAATCGCAACTTTGTTTTGGCTTCTTATAAAGCTATCCGAAATTTATTCTGTAAACTATACATTTAAAATAGAGTACAATAATACTCCACCTGCTCTACGACTCACAAAAGTGATTGATTCAACATTAGATCTAAGCCTTACCGCCAGAGGGTTCGAAATATTGAAGATGAATTTGTTTAATGATATGGAAATCCTTGATATAAATTTGGAAAACTATGCCATTGATCATCGAGGAGGAATAAACTTTGCTATTTATACTCAGGAATTAACTGCCGCACTTGCAGAATTAGTAGGTGTAGATGAAAAAGATATTCAATTGTCCAGGGCAGTGCTGGCCTTTGAAATGGAGAAGACAGGTGAAAAAATACTGCCAATTATACCTGACTATACTGTCAATTATGCAAACCAATATGATTTGTATAGTGAAGTTAGAACCGATCCAAAAGTTGTTAAGGTTTTTGGTCCACAAAGTGTGTTGGATACATTAAATTATATTAATACAAAGAAGTTAATACTTGAGAAAATAGCCTCTGATCAGGTTGCGATTATCGATCTTCATAACCCAAACCCGGGGCTATTAACTTTCGAAAATGATCAGGTGTTGTTATATTTTGAGGTAGAGAAGTTTACAGAATCAGAGTTACTTGTCCCAATAAACCTGAGTAATATAAAGTATAATATAAAAACATTTCCTTCACAGATCACAATTTACTATCGGGTAGCTCAAAAGGATTTTACTGAAGTTCGACCTTATCAATTCAATATATTTCCTGTTGTTGATAATATGGATGTTCTTCATGCCCATAAACTTCCATTAAAAATATCGAAACAACCTGACTTCGTTAGAAACCTCAGGATGGTACCTTCAGAGGTAGAGTTTTTAATAATTAAGTAAAAAACAAATTATGTTAAGAGTTGCCCTAACTGGTAACATAGGTAGCGGAAAATCTACTGTTGCTCAAATATTTAACGTATTTGGGATTAAGGTGTTTAATGCTGATATTGAAGCACGCAATTTGTATAATGATAAAAATGTAATCCAGTTGCTAACCGCAGCTTTTACAAATATAATCCTCTCACCATCAGGTGAAATTGATAAAAGAACACTTGCAACCATAATTTTTAGTGATAAAATAGCACTAAAAAAGATCAACAGTATTATTCATCCATTGGTTGTAAATAAGTATAATGAATGGTGTACAATAAATAAAGATGATCGCTATACAATTCATGAGTCAGCCATAATATTTGAAAACATACTTCAGGATAAATTTGATTTTGTAATTAATGTATCAGCTCCAGTTGATATTAGAATACAGCGTGTTATGGACAGAGATAATATCCCAGAGATTGATGTTAGAAAAAGAGTTAATAATCAGTTGAGTGATGAGGAAAAATGCAATCTTTCACACTTCGTAATTATTAATGATGAAAAAAGATTTTTAACTCCTCAGGCACAAAGTATCCATAAAACACTTTTGTCTTATACTCAATAAAACAAAACCTGTCTCGATTAGAAACAGGTTTGCAACTCAATCAAACACTTATAAACTTACTCTATTTTTGCGGTGGTGAAAATATATTATCATTATTCCTATAACCAGAAGCACTGCCGTACCAATCCTGATATGTACTACCGCCAGATTCTCCCCAAGCCTGGAAATAATTATATGAATTAATTATTTGAACCTGCTCAACCGGATAATCAAATTTAACGGGTAGGTCGATTGCCCATGGTAAGTTATTTGCTGTTTGATAATATTTGCCTGTTGCCGGATCTGAATCATCAGCCCATTTACCAAATAGTGCTTGATCCACAAGTGCTGTTGGAACCTCTCCTGCTAAGTGTACTTCTTGCCCACGGATTTCATCAACAACAATAAAAGGGTTATAAGGTGCAGCACCAGCATTTGTTACCGGGTTGGTATAACTAACATGTAGTTGATAATTAACTGGAACTACATATTCATTGGCTTGAACAGTATTAATAAATGATGATCCCGATGAGCCAATCCTATTAAAGGCATTATCAAATAAAAATATTACAGTATTTGGTTGACCTTGTTCGGTTCCATTGGCATTTAAATTTAAATAACTCTGTGTTATTGAAGTGCCCGTAACTGAACTAACATTTGTAGGATCGCCGGGAATTGAAAGAGCAAATCCATTAATTAACGTGGCTCCAATTGCTCTTACGGAGTAATCTGTAAAAAATTCAACCAAGCCATTTGTGGAGTTTAGAACTGATTTGAATTGATAATCAAGAATCAAATCATTAAAATCATAATCACCTTTACCTGGCCATAAATCTTCAAATGCAAAAGTACCAAAGTCTGTCTCATTGGGATAGTAAACATTAAAAGCACGAGTAGCATCATCAGGATAATCATCCAATTCATCGTCAACACCATCACCATCACTATCAGTTACCGGGCCTGTAACAACCACATTATCAAAATATACCGAAGCATTAGCTGTGTAGTCATTCGCCCATAGAAGTACATTTACCTGAACAGTCCCAGATGGCATTGTTGCAACAAGGGTTTTATTTGTCCAACTATTAGATGGTTTATAATACTGTACATTATAATACGCAAGGGCATTTCCTGATGAGTTAACAGGTATGAGATATAACCAACTATATAATCTATTGGTATTGCCAATAGATTTAATGTCTGCGGAAATTGTTATGACGTCGCCAGCAGAAGCAGCTATCATTTGAGTTGTGCCCCCAACATAATTATTGCCTGATTGGGTAAGCGGCGTTCTAACAACAAAATTTCCGGCATCGTTATATCGCGCCATCGAATTTCGATATGTTGTAAAATACCAACGCGAATCAACTGGATGAGAAGTAGACCAATAATATATTGAACCAAAATCATTTGTTTCGAAGTCACCATTGCCAATTAAACTAGTGGAGGTAATGTCTCTAGTTCCTGTTATATAATAATCAAATTTTTGTTCCGCTTTTTTACCTGGCTCCAAAGTATCAGGTGGTAAATATCCATAATCATCACCAAAATTAATTATAACACCATCTTCCTTAAATGAACTTTCAGGAACGGGTATAACCACTGTCCCTGCCAATGTTACAACAGTTATCTCTTTTAATATTATTGGCAATCTTAGTGTCCCGGTAAATTTGCCGTTTTCGTCAAAACTCCCTGATGTGATTAGTTTGCCGCCATTGTTTGGGTTTGAAGTATATACATCGAATCTACTTCTTAGATCTGAAAAATCAATACTATTAGGCATGTTTATGGTCATGGGTACATCTTGAGTGGTTTCAAAGGTGAATCCATCAGGTGCAATCATGTCATCCATTGTATTTCCGGCATCTGGAGGAGTATCATTTTTTTTACATCCTTGATAAATAAAAACGAAGGCCAATATACATATAATTATTAGGTTAGTTTTTTTCATAAAGCATTTGTATTAAGTTTGTAGTCTGGTTTCAAATACTGTACCAAAATTAATAGAAAAAATTAAAATATTGATTAACAGGAGGGTAAATTTTTAGATAAATTTATTACAATCCCGATATTGGAAACTATCTCATATCAGGACAGGCTAAGTGTAATTTTTATGAGCAATATTTATTTAATAGGGTTTATGGGTGTTGGCAAAAGCACGGCCGGCAAAAAACTAGCTTTAAAGCTTGGGTACAATTATATTGATACTGACAAGGTTTTTGAAAATCAATTTAAATTAGGGATTGAAACTTTCTTCAATAAATATGGTGAAGAACTATTCAGAAAACTTGAGCATGAAGTATTGGAATCTACATTTGCATATGGTAATTGCGTTGTATCAACTGGTGGAGGAATGCCTTGTTATAAGGATTCTATGGATAAAATAAATTACAATGGAGTTAGTGTTTATCTTGAGATGAATGAGAAATCTATTTTAAATCGCCTACTAGCCTCAAAACAAAAACGTCCATTGCTTAAGAATTTGAGTGAAAACGAATTATTATTATTTATTCAAGGCAAACTTGGAGAACGAAGAAGTTACTATGAACAGGCAAATATTATAGTTCCTGCACTTTCAATTAGCATTGACTCCCTGGCAAATCAACTGGTTGATTTTAGTGTTTAACATAACTGTTATTATCGTTTAATAAGCAGCGCAACATTTTCAACGTGATGTGTTTGTGGAAACATATCTACAGGTTGTGATTTCACAACATCATACTTTTCCGATAGAAGCGAAATATCCCTTGCCTGTGTTGCCGGGTTACAACTAATATATACTATTTTTTGAGGTTCAGCAAGTAGAATTTGCTTCACAACCTTTTCATGCATACCGGCACGAGGTGGATCGGTAATTATAACATCAGGTTTCCCATTAATCGATAAAAATTCTGGATTCAGAATTTTAACCATATCTCCAGCAAAAAACTCAACATTAGTAATATCATTTAATGCAGCATTTTCTTTTGCATCCTCAATAGCCTTTTCAACCGATTCAATCCCAATTACTTTTTTAACAGATCGTGCTATGAAATCTGCTATTGTACCTGTTCCTGTATACAGATCATAAACAAGTTCATCTCCTTTAAAATCAGCGAATTCATAAGCAGTACTATAGAGTTTGTAAGCTTGCTCAGGATTAGTTTGATAAAATGAAATAGGCCCTATCTTAAATTTCAAATCAGGATTACTGTTTGGTGATTTCATCACTTCAAGCAGGAATGGTTTGCCTTTAAATAACTTAACCTCCAGATCCCAGATTGTATCATTTTGCTTTTCATTTATCACATACATTAGTGATGTGATTTCCGGGAATTTACCTTCTATCTTTTTAAGTAATTCCTTAACATCAAGGTCATCATATCGAAATACCACAATAACCATTAGTTCACCAATAGTAGAAGTCCTAATTAACAAATTCCTTAGGAATCCTTCATGATTTCTTGCATTAAAAAAATCCAATCCTTGTTCGATGGCAAAAGCTTTTATTGCTAATCTAATCTCGTTTGATGGTTCTTTTTGAAGGTAGCAATGTTCAATATCAAGTATTTTATCGAACATGCCTGGTAAGTGGAATCCAAGTCCGTTAGTTTCCTGAGGCCCTCCTTCTTCTTTTGGAGTATCAAGTGTGGTTAACCATCTTCTATCCGAAAAGGTATACTCTAGCTTATTTCTATAATAGTATTCATTGTCGGTTCCAATAATTGGTAAAAATTCACCAACCTGTACTTTTCCAATTCGTTCAAAATTATCTTTTACCTGTTTTTGCTTGTTAATTAACTGGTTATCATAACTTATGTGTTGCCATTTACACCCACCACATAATCCAAAGTGCGAGCATTGAGGCTCTCTTCGTTGTTTGGAATATGTATGGAAGTTTGTAATTCTACCTTCCAGATAAGATCTCTTTTTCTTCACAACTTGTATATCAACAACATCTCCGGGTGCTGCAAATGGAACAAAAATTACTTTTTCATCTATTCGGGCAATACATTTGCCTTCGGCAGCTGCATCGGTTATTTCAACTTTTTCGTAGTTTGGTAGTGGTCTATTTCTGCGCGACATTGGTTTGTATTTTTGGTAATTGGATGATTGGTAATTGATTAGGCCTGATTAGTTACATCCTTTCAGGAACTTGTATTCCGAGTAAGGCCATTGCCGACTTAATGGTGTTGCCGGTAAATTCAGATAAAGCAATTCTGAAATTTCTTTTTATTATATCTGCCTCCTTTAGTATTACTACTTCATGATAAAACTGATTATATTCCCTTGCTAATTCATAAGTATAGTTCGCAATTAGAGCAGGACTAAGCAATGCAGCGGATTGTTTGGTTATTACTGGAAAATCATGAAGTAACTTAATTATCGATAATTCTTTTTCCTCAAAGTTATAATTATTAATAACTATTCCTTCTTGAAACATATTAGCCTCTTTCGATTTTCTAACTATTGATCTAATTCGTGCATGAGTATATTGTATAAATGGGCCTGTATTTCCGTTAAAATCAATTGATTCAACAGGATTGAATGTCATTGTTTTTTTTGGATCAACTTTCAGAATAAAGTATTTTAAAGCACCTAAACTCAACATATTATAAAGTTTGTCTGCTTCAGCTTCACTTAGGTCATCAAATTTGCCTAACTCTTCAGAAGTTTTCCTGGCTGTTTCATACATCTCATCCATCAAGTCATCAGCATCAACAACATTACCCTCTCTTGATTTCATTTTGCCATGTGGTAACTCAACCATGCCATAATTTAGGTGGCTGATATATTGAGCCCAACTTTTACCAAGTTTTTTAAGGATTAATTTTAGCACATCAAAATGATAGTTCTGTTCATTACCAACAACATAAATTAATTCTGATGGATGATAATCGTCATATCTTAATTGGGCTGTACCTAAATCTTGAGTCATATAAACAGAAGTCCCATCTGCTCTCAAAAGCAATTTTTCATCAAGGCCATCCTCTGATAAATCACACCAAACAGATCCATCTTCTTTACTAAAAAAAACTCCCAGTTTTAATCCTTCAACTACTAGTTTTTTTCCAAGTAAATAGGTTTCTGATTCATAGTAAATCTTATCAAAATCGATTCCCATACGTGCGTATGTTGTGTCAAACCCACTATAAACCCAACTATTCATGGTGCTCCAAAGCTTCCTAACATCTTCTTTGCCATCCTCCCATTCCTTAAGCATTGTTTTTGCTTCTAATAGTAGTGAAGTAGATTTTGTAGCCTCATCTTTATCTATACCATCAGCAATAAGAGCTGATATTTCTTCCTTATTCTTTTTATCGAAAAGGACGTAATAATCACCAACCAAACTATCGCCTTTTTTATTGGATGACTCAGGTGTTATATTGTCTCCCCATTTCTTCCATGCGAGCATTGATTTACAGATGTGAATGCCTCTGTCGTTAACTAAATTAACTTTTGCAACTTTTTGACCACTGTTTTCAAGAATTTGGGAAACCGACCAACCAAGCAAATTATTTCTAACATGTCCTAAGTGCAGAGGTTTATTTGTATTTGGAGATGAATACTCGACAACGATAGGTGCATTATTGTTGAGAGAATGTTTGCCGAAATCAATTTTATTTGAATTTTCATTAAAGAAATTCGCCCAATAGTTACTTGCTATTGAAAGATTTAAGAATCCTTTTATAATGTTATAACTACTTACTTCCTTCAGATTTGTGACCATGAAAGACCCAATTTCTTCAGCAGTTTGCTCAGGTCCTTTTTTTGAAGACCTTAATAATGGAAATACAACAATTGTATAATCACCTTTGAACTCGGGTCTTGTTTTTTGTACTTGTGCGAGTTTAACCGGTATATCCTGTTTATAAAGATCTTGAACGGCTTTTAGTAATGTATCTAATAGTAATTGCTCTATCATCTTAAGGGAGAAAATTTGAAGTGCAAAAGTAGAAAAAAAACCCGCTAAGTGAGATTTCTTTATTTAGCAAAGAAAAAACCTTAACGGGATTAATTAGTTTGGTCTGTATTTTTTGTCTTTTATTAGACTATGGTTAGATTATTTAATAATGAATTTTTTAGTAAGGTGCGTATTGTTTCCTTCAACAACAATAGTGTAAATTCCTGGCACTGTTTCTAAACTAAATATCATATTGAATGCATTATTCATTTGGATATTTGATTTTTCATAAACAACTTTTCCGACAGAATTATAGATTTTAATAGTAGCAATTTCGCTTATAACATTTTCAATTTTAAGGGTAAAACTACCACCATTAGGGTTTGGATATAGTGATAATACTCCGTGCCCAACCAGCTCAGTTACATCTGTACACAACAAAGTTAGCATCATATCATCCACCGATTCAGGACAGAATAATCCATTAGATGTTGTTAATGTGAGAGTAACTTCTTTGGTTGTAATATCAATATTCCCTGGAGTATAAGTTGGTTGAATAGTTGTGGGATCATCAAATGAACCATCACCATTGGTTGTCCATAGTATTTGTTCATAATTCAAGACCAATGCATCTTCAATAGTGTATGTGAGCATCGGACAAATATCAGCATCAATACCTGCATTTGCAACTGGAGCTGTGTTGATAGTTAACTCTAATTGATCAACTATTTCTCCACATGCTTCAGAACCCATGGCAGTTAATATAAGTGATGTAACACCATTCTCAATATCAGTAATTCCCGGTGTATACACTGGATTAATTGCATTTTCATTATCAAAAGTACCATCACCAAGAGTTGTCCATGATAAAGTATTATAATTTACCGCATTAGCATCCGCAAGCAGAAATGATTCGCTACTACAAATAATGCTGTTTTCGCCAACATCTATATTTGGTGATAGGGCAAAACTGAAGATTACTTTATCTTCAACTGTTTCTATAGGACCAAAACCTGTAAAGGTAAGCTCAACGGATCCCTCCAGCATATCATCATCGCTTGGTACGTAAAGTGGTGTGAATATTTCAGGATCAGAAAAAGTTCCACTTCCCGAGGTTGTCCATAATACCGATTCGCAATATGTGGCAGTTCCCTCGCATGGCATCTCATCCATATCACAAAATTCTTTATCTGATCCTGCAAATGCAGATGTTATAGGAGGTGCAGGAAGTATTATATAGTCAACTCTTGCGCAGTCTTCACCAGCACTTTGGTTAACATCTTTACTATATTGCCATTTGTATAAGTGAGTACCTGCTGAAATGGGTAACGATATGCGCTGCCAAGATTCTTCACCTGATAATGTGATTTTAGGCATACCATCTATATAGAATCTGAAAAAATCATATTGATCTTCGGAACTAACCATAACATAAAATGAAATACTATCATCAATTGATGATTCGTAGATTAACGACATCCATGTTGACTGTTGATCACTTAAATCGCTTGATTTATTACAGAAAGCACCTTCGTAGGGATTACTTGTTGATATCTCCCATACGCTGCTTCCACCAGTTTGCCATGGATATTTGGTCATGTCACCAGTTTCCCAATCTTCAACAATTAAGCCTACTTTGTTGGAGAAGGTTTTTTCAGCGTTATATTCACCTGATACTGCTTCAAATTCAAAATCAACCAGCGAGCCAATTGGTGTTTCATCCGCAACTGTTATTGTAAATAATGCATTTAACATATTTCCCGATTCGATATTACCAATTGCATATTGCGAATTTACTACTTCAATGAATGGATTTAAGCTAATAAAGTTTCCGACAGTAAGTGGCGCTATTACAGAACCTTCGTTATAAACTTTAATGGTAACATCTAATGTTTCACCTGGATCTAATTGTCCGTCACCATTACCAAATTGATCATCATTAAAAGTCATGCTTCCTATGCTTAGCTTTGGTGCATGAGCTATTATGTTCATTTTTGATAACCAAATATCATTACCATCAGTTGATTCAACATCAAATGGAACTAGGTACATGTCAGGAATATCGTTTGCCACATTCCAGGCATAACCCTCAGCAACTGTAGAAGTTGCACCAGCTTCAATACTGCCATAATTTTCTGTATTATCTGTAAATTCAATGTATTGATCAGTTGAACTTACAGTTACTTGTATGTTTTCACCAATTTCAATACCGATGTTTTTAACTGTTAAATCTGCCAAGGTGGATTCTCCAGTTGTCATCATTCCAGTGGAATTGTTAATGGCAACTTCGTTATAAATTACATATGGGCCTTCAGGAGGATCAATATCAACCAGCGATTCGTATCGGTAATAGTTTTGTTTAGTAACCGTTACAAGTAATTTATTGGGTGGATATTGTGCTGCTATTTCAATTACTACGGGTGATCCGGTTCCTTCAGCAGTTCCTATCAGTTCATTGTTTACACTTAGTGCGATAAATGAATTTTCATCAGCAGTAACGGTAAAGCTAATCTCACCTGCGATAACACTTTGTTCGTGTGTAACGGTTAGATATTGTGGCACTTCTGAATAAATTACAGAAAACGCATCCCCATGATGATGGAATAGATTGTAAGTAACTTCTTTGTTATTAGTGTTATATGGCCATGATGATTGCTGTAAGAAATACTTTCCGGCAGCGTTTCCGAAAGCGGGAAGAATACCTCTTGGTTCTGGATTTGCTCCATAATCAGGAAGGAAATCGGGCCACATATTATCATACATACCCCAAACATAAGTATCGTTTACGAAAGAGTATGATGTTTCAGAAGCTGCAATTAAACCCAAAGCTCCTGAATTTTCGCCATCGTATTTATATCTGTGAAATTTTTCAGCGAAACATTCAGCGGTATTATTAAATTTACCCGTTAAACAGTTGATAGAAAAGATAAACGATAGGTCAGTATTAGTAAGTCCATTAATTGAGCTGCTAGTATATGATGGTTCTCCCCATCCGGTGCTATTACCGTGATCGCGATGTTGTAGGATAAAAGCACCATTGTTTAAAGCATTGTTAACATCGGCAGATGTTCCTCCTGACCAACCTCCAAGTTCGGCAGGTGTTGCCGGGATATAACCCAGTCCGTCAGGACCAAAATACTGCATAATTGTATTAGTGTTTTGAGCACTTGACCATGGGTCTACATCTGGATTACCTATATAAACTGCATTAATTCTAACGGGTTCTTTACCTTGCACAGAGCTAAAGTAACCTCCAACGGTTTCTGAACAAATTTGAAACCATCTTTCTGTTTGCCACCCAAGAGCTGTTATTGGATGATTATAGAAATTTGGATCGGTAGGTGGTGTACGTTCATAATTAAGCACCTTAGTTACAAAAGTTTCAAGATGTTCTTCTGTTTGGGCAGTCATGCGGGCGAATATAACATCTGGCATATGGTCGCCATCAACATCAGCAAAAATATTATCCGATGCACAGTAGTTGTTGTAAATAGGTGAAATAATAGTATTTCCTACATCTCCATAATCTGCCATTAAAAGAACTGCAGCAGGTGGTATATCCCAAGTATTATATGCGTTGTTAATATAACTCTCAATGGCCGAAATGTTATTGCCACCAACTTCAGTAGTTGTAAGTACATTAGTTGAAATCCCTTGATTAACACGGAAATTTCTAATTGAATCTGCCCATGCAATAAATGTAGCATCTTCCGGTACAATTATTAAATATTCATAACCTGTTTCTCTTCCACTTCGTTGATTTTGATTTGGAGTTGATATTGACTCACTATTAAGTACTGCATCTTTAATAATTGGATCCCACCAACGATTTCGTAGTCTGTCATCACCAAATTTACTGTTTCCACCCTCAAAAGTTATTTCTATTTCAATGTCACGATTAATGATTAATTGTTGTGTAATTGGATTATACTGAAATGGACTAACTCCTACAATTACAACATCCATTCCTCTAATTTTCATCGGTTCAGAAACCTGAACAATATTTTCAGGGTAGTTTGCATTCGTTGTGAAAATCTTAGGGTTTTTGATATAAATTAAAGGAGTGTTATCATCATCTTTTGGAATAACCGGTGCTGGTGAAATAGCTATATTATTAACGATTTCCATTTGTTTCTTCACAATTTTTGCGGTTACACTTGCTCCTTGAGGAATTGCAATGTAATTACTGAATGCAGGGAGGTTAGGTGCTCCGGCATCGTTTTGAAGATATACTCCTTCGGTAGTTATTGTTTGTAGGCTATTATTATCAATTATAATAGGAGCAACATAATATGACTCAATTGATGAATTAATGGTAATACCGTTTTGGCTTTGCTTTTTAACACTTATTCCTTGTTTTCCCCAATTGTTATCATAGGAAATTTTACTGTTTTGTGCAATCACATTGGCTAAGCTAAAAGCCATCATAATTACAAGGGTGGTTTTTAGATAAAAATTAACTAGGTTTTTCATGTATAGAAAATTAATTGATAAAGTTTAAGTGCTGATTAAATAAGCTGTGAAATCGATCCTAATAATTAATAGTGTTATTGTATTACAATACTTGACAAACTTATAATGTGTTTCGTTGCGACAAGTGAGGCCAAACATACTTATAAAATTTTAATTAGCATTGGGATACTACGTTAATATGCTGTAAGTTATTCACTAACTCTCAATTTAGAATTAGTATAAATTATTATTTCCTTGAATATTACGTTCTTTAATTTAGGAGAATTAATTATCAGATAAACATGGATGAAACTCGTTGAAAGTTTTTTAAATTAAATCGAACAATTCTTAAAAATAACAGTATACCTTTGGTAATGATCGTTAATTAAGATAAATGATTTGAATAATTAGTTAATTTTATGCGTTTTTTCGAAAATCCTAGTACATGCTTGAAAAGGGAAATATAAGTCTGAGAGCACCGGAACCTGAAGATATTGATTTCCTGCTAATAATGGAAAACGATACTAGTTTATGGAATGTTAGTAATACTCACAATCCTTTTTCCAGGTTTGATATTGAGCAATATGTATTGCTCGCCGATAAAGATATATACTCAGCCAAGCAACTTCGTTTTATTATTGAGAATATAGAAAGTAGTAATCCTGTAAAGGTTGGAGTAATTGATATTTTTGATTTTGATGGACATAACCGGAGAGCCGGGATTGGGATTATGATAATTGAAAAAGAACAAAATAAAGGGCATGCTGGAATAGCCTTAGACATACTTATTAGCTTTATGTTTAGTCATATAAATATTCATCAATTGTATTGTAATATAGGTGTTGAAAATAATCCAAGCATCAAACTCTTCGAAAGTAGAGGTTTTAATTTGGTTGGTATTAAAAAAGACTGGAATCTTGTTGGTAACAAGTGGGCTGATGAGTACATATATCAGTTAATAGATTTGAAATAACTATAATAAAGGTATTAATATTAATAGTTCACAAACATGGCTTATTATCATTCACATTATGGTGTTAGCAGAAAAAATAAAAAATCGTATTGGAAATACTTGATATGGGTTATTGCAGTAATAGCTATCGTAGTTGCTGTGGGAGGATATATGTTGTATCAGGTAATATACAAACCCAATGTATGGACACCTGATGGCAATAGTGTTTCGGTATATATATCTACCGGCTCAAGTTTTGAAGATGTAAAAAAAGTCCTTTTTGAAAAAGGACTAATAGTACATCGTAACAATTTTATTTGGTGGGCTGAGAAAAAGAATTATCCTAACCTTATAAAATCAGGACGTTATATCATAAGTAATAATATGAATAATGATGAGTTAGTAGCTTTGTTACGCTCAGGAAATCAAGTACCTGTAAAAGTAATCTTTAATAATGTCAGAGATATATATCAACTTGCGGGTAAGGTAAGTAAACAAATTGAAGCCGATTCTGTGTCTCTTGTTAAAGAATTTAATAATCAGGAAACTTTAAGTGGTATGGGTTTAACTCAAAGCACAGTATCTACCATTTTTATTCCCGATACTTATGAATTTTACTGGAATACATCTGCTAAGGGTTTTACGAAAAGAATGTATGAAGAGTATCTCAGCTTTTGGAATGTTAATAGAACAAATAAAGCCAATGAATTGGGGATGACAATTCCAGATGTAATTACTCTCGCCTCAATAGTTGAAAAAGAGACAAACAAAGCTGATGAAAAACCTTTATTAGCTGGTGTATATATCAATCGTCTTGAAAAAGGGTGGCGTTTACAAGCCGATCCAACTTTAATATTTGCCCTTAATGACTATAGTATTAAGCGCGTATTAAATGTGCATTTAGATTTTGATTCGCCCTATAACACATACAAATACGGAGGTTTACCACCCGGGCCAATATGTATTCCCTCAATATCGTCGATTGACGCGGTATTGAATAATAAAAATGAAGGGTATCTATATTTTTGTGCTAAAGATGATTTATCGGGATACCACGTTTTTGCCAAAACAAATTCTCAGCATAATCGTAA
>JABMPH010000225.1 GCA_013203805.1 Bacteroidota bacterium
AATCCGACGCTCTAACCAACTGAGCTACCTCGCCAAATTTTGAGGGTGCAAAAATATAAAAAACAATTATAAATAAGCAGTATTAACAAAAAACAATTAAATAAAATTGGCAAGTACTTCCATAAACTCTTCCTTGCGCCTTCTTGAGACAGTAATCTCAGATCCATCTTCCATTACTGCAAAGCCACCTTCTCCTTTAATATACTTCTTCAAATAAGCCAAATTAATAATGTGAGACTTATGTGTTCTGAAAAAACCCTTCGATTCGAGCATATCTTCATAGTCTTTCAGTGTCTTGGAAACTATTATTCTTTCTTTTGATTTTAGGTAAAAGGTTGTGTAATTATTGTCCGATTCACATCTTATGATATCTTCAAGTTTAATAATCTCAATTCCATTTAATGATGGTAATGCAATTTTTTCAATTTTATTGATATTGTTAAGTAGAAGATCGAGTTTCATCTGTACCTTATCGGTAGTATTACTCTGTTTAATTTTTTCTAATGCTATCGATAAATCTGCAGTTTCAACGGGTTTAAGTAAATAATCAACGGCACTAAACTTTATTGCCGTAATGGCAAATCTATCGTATGCAGATACAAAAATTATTTGATATTTTGAACGAACTATTTTTGATAGCAAATCAAATCCTGTTCCATCCTGCATTTGAACATCCAAAAAGAGTAAATCGGGTGATTCGCTTTCAATAAGTTGGCATCCTGTTGCAACGCCATCTGCCTCTCCAACTATTTCAACCTCCTTAAATTGATCTTCAAGTATCCCTCGTAGATAATTTCGGGCTCTTTTTTCATCGTCTATAATAACTGCTCTCATCATAAGCAAATATAAGCGAATTTTGAAACATGATTTATTATTAACTATGAGATTTAATTAGTAGTACAGCTAAACTAATCCTGCTCATATGGTATTGTTAGCACAACCTTTGTTCCTATACCAATATCCTTTTCATCTTTCAGGTCGGTGATTACTACCCCTGCTCGATTGGTTTTCTCTTGGCGGATTATTTCCAATCTTTCCATAGTAACCTGGGTGCCAAGAGAAGTATGAGCTTCCAAATCTTTCTTGTCTTTCATGGTTATCTCGCGACCAACCCCATTGTCCTCGACTGTGCATATCAACAATTCATCTTTAGCTATGATTGTTAGAGTAATCAACCCCTTATCTTCCCTACCCTTAATTCCATGTTTTATTGCATTTTCAATAAAGGGTTGAATTAACATAGGAGGTATATAAATATCTTCGGGATCAATACCTGGATCAACATCTATTTTAAATTCAAAGCGATCATCAAATCTCAATTGTTCCAATTCAAGGTTGAGTTTCAATGCTTGTATTTCATCAATTAAGGCAACTGTTACTTTACGAGAGTTTTCAAGAATGAGCCTCATTAATCGTGCGAACTTAGTTAGATAAACTTGTGCTTCTGTTGTGTTATTTTCGCCAATGAAACTATTTATTGAATTCAGCGAATTAAATATAAAATGTGGGTTCATTTGAGAGTGAAGTAGCTTTTGTTCGATGCGAATTCTTGCTTTTTCAATTTCCGATTTTTCCTTTTCCTTTTTTAATTTATATCTATTAAATAGTAAAACCGCAGCAAAAATTAATACTAATAATATGATTACCAGTGTATACTTTAAATTTTTCTGTAGTTGAATCTCAAGGTCTTTGACTTGTTGTTCCGACTTCAATACTACTATCTCCTTTTCTTTTTCGACAGTTTTATACTTAGTTTCCAACTCACTAATCTTGTTTAAACTGGTGAGGTTAAATAAACTGTCTTTTAAATTTATGTACAAATTTCCATAATCATATACATCTTTTGCATTATTTAAGCCCCTCGCATTTACACTTAAGCCCTTATAAGCCTCAAGTACTGAATTTATTAATTCATTTTCTAGCGACATATTTAGCCCCACCATGAGATGATTTTTTGCAGTTGCGTATTGCCCCATAGCATTATAAGCATCGCCAAGTTTAATATTTATAATTGCGGTATGCACATTGTCAGGTATGCTTTTGCTAATCGCAAGAGCTTCTTTATAAACATCAAGAGCATTGTCGTAATTCTGATTAGAAAGTTGGATATTGCCGATATTTGTCATAGATATTAAGATAGATCTATTTTTCCCATATTTCTGATTTACCTTAAGTGCTTCCTTAAAATGATACAGTGCTGTATCGTGCTCTCCCATATCAAAATAAGCTTCACCAATATTATTATACACAGGGCCAGTACGCTCCTCTTCACCCATTTCTTTTAGAACATCAAGCGCAAGATGGTAGTTTTCCAAAGCCTGCTCATACTTTTTCCAATCGTAATACGTAATTCCCATATTATTGTACGATAAGATCATGTTTTCCAGCTCGTTTCTGTTTTTCGCAATAATTAAGTTTTCCTGATAATACCTTAAGGCTTCGGCATAATTCCCCCTTCGCATCATTGCCACAGCAAGATTATTTCTTACAAAAACTAACCCTGTACTATCACCCATGGTAACGAACATAGCTCTGGCTGAGTCGAGGTAGGGAAAGGCACTATCAAAATATCCACAAATCTGATACATCATTCCAATTGAGTTTAATGATACTGCAACACCGGTATCATTACCAACAATTTTCGAGAGATCATATGCCGCAAATCCATAAAATTTGGCTGTATCGAGTGAAACTTTTGAAAAATGATCCGATAATATTATTGCAGCTTTTATATCTGATTTATCAGGATTAGATTTAGTAAATGCCTCTTTTACAACTAACTTTAAGCTGTCAATTATTTTTTGCTGTCCATTAGCGTTTATAGATATTAATAATATAGAAGTAAAAGTCAGTATCTTTAAGTTTTTGAGAGTATTTATTATTCTCTTCATAGTAAGTATTGAAATTTCAGATTCCGTAAATTTAGAAAATTAAACCGTTTAATAACTATTAGCTACCGTTTCCTAATTATTGCTTGCGCATACCTATTTAGAATATTACTTTTGGAATCAGAATGCAGAAATCCATTAGAAAATACAATAGTTAGGTAAAAATAAAGAAAAATAAAGATGAAAAATTACACACAGAGTAAAAAGAGGGAACCTAAATTTAGGAATCTATTATCAATATTACTTATCACTTTCATTATTTCTAACGCATGGGCACAAAGTGGCGAGGTAGTAAACCTTGGGCTTTATGGTGGCCACAGCATTGATTTTGCTTGGGCATATTCAACAAACAGATTATTCTCAGCCGTTGAAACACCGGCGAGTATTTTTTATAGTGATGATAATTGTGCCACATGGACACAACCTTTCCCAAACGACTCATTGGAATATGAAACAAGTGGTACCAGAAGAGGATGGGGTGGCCGTGCCTTTAGGGTTGTTTCGAATTTAACCGGATGGGTAGGTGTGGTAACTTCTGAATCGGGGGGAACGTTAACATCTTCAGTAATTAGTTACAATGATGGCGATAGTGCATCATTTACAACAGCTTATGATGGTTATTTATTAAACCAAATGGATCCATCGTTCAATTCAAACACTAGCACCTCTGCAATTACCATTTCCGATTCATGGTTCTATGTAGGTTTAACCAACGCACTAATAAGAGTTAACGATACAAGTACCTATGGTACTCACAACATATTAATAAAACTTGATACTTCAAGTGTGGTAGGAAGTAATACCTATATCAACTGGCTTGCTGTATCAAGCAATACATCAGGATATCCTATACTTATGGTTGCAAATGCACCAGGAGTTCAATACGGAAAATTATTTAGTTACGACGGAACAACAATTACCGAAATTACAGGAATTCCAGCAACATATGGTTTCGAACGAGTATTTGTTCATCCTGAAGATAATTCTTTAGATACTCTTATTGTGTCAGCTTTATTAAAAACGGGTAATACAAGGAAAGTTTATTTGTCTTTAAACAGTGGTGTATCATGGTCAGATATTACTCCTCCCAGCGGAACAAACTGGGCTTTGCAAAATGCAGATTATAGCCCCAACTGGGTTTCCCAAATGCCGATTAGTAATGGATTGAGATTGTCGTTTCCCGGTGTGGATAAATCTGATGACCTTGGTGCCACATGGAGTAATCATATGCTCGAAGATAACGCAAGTGCTACTCATCCTACAGATACATCTAAGGTTGTAGGCTCCAAAAACAAGGGCCCTCAATTAAGTTTAGGTGGTGCTCAAGGAACTTTTACAAATCCCAACAATGATGGCCATGCTGCTGTTAGCATGAATAAAATCGCACAGTCGGATAGTGTTTACTATGTGTCTACAAAAGCAGGGCTCGGGTATACTACCGCCTACTTCAATCCGGCGGTTCAAGGAGTTGATCAATGGAAACCGCCCTATGGTGACTTCCCCATAAGTAACGTTGGTGGTGATGGTGGCATATCAAGCGTTGCCATCGATCCTGCCGATTCATTACATGTAATTGCCGGATCAAACAGTGGTTTTCATGTAACAACAACCGGACCAGCTGGTTTTTCAAATGTTACTCCAGCCGATTGGGATATAGGTACACAGAGAGATGTAATGATTACCGATATTAAATTTGTGTCGAGTGATACGATTGTTGCTGTTTCAGGAACCGGATCAAACGCACTGCCAAACTCCTCAATAGATTATGGAAATATATGGTTATCAACCGATGGCGGTAATAACTGGACAAAAAATAATCCGTCGGATGGGGGTCATGATTTTGAACAAGGAAATACTGTTGTTGTTGGTTTTGGAACAACTGACACAATTATTTATATAGGATGTGGGTACTATGACGCAAATAATCCAAAGGAAGATGGCCAATTGTGGACGAGTGATGATTTTGGTGCAACATGGAGTTATATAAATGGTGGTCCAACCGGACAGGGATCATCAACAACCCTTATGCCAATTTACGATATGGATGTAAATCCCGATCCTGATAGCAACCAAGTGATCTACATAGCATCAGGTGAAAACCTCGATTATGCATTTGTGAAAACAATAGATGGTGGTGCAACATATAATTATATAAGTGGAATAAGTCCTCACGGTGCATATTCCTCTGTCCTGGTAAACAAAACAACACCCGAAATAGTTTCTGTTGCCGCAAGAAGAAATTTGTTTAGATATAATACGATATTCAATTCATCAACAACAGTTTTTACGGGCTTACCCGGAGAATTTGTTCCTGACCTTGAAACCGGATCAACTTTATTGGCCACTACAACAGGTCTTTATAAACTAATTGAAGAACCGGGGAGTGTAACTACCGTATGGAATGGTACTGGTGATTGGTCGGATAATACTTATTGGTCGAATGGTGTACCATATGATATTTCGAATGCGATTATCCAAAGTGGAGTTGTTAGCGTTGATATAAGTGGGAAAGCCAACGACGTAACTATCAGGCCAACAGCTGCGGTAACAGTTAGTAGTGATGAAGACCTTACCATTAATGGGAATTTTACACTGGAGTCAGATCTTACTGGTTATGCTTCATTTATCGATGACGGTTCAATAGTAATAACAGGGGATGTTAGTGTGGAGAGATATATAACAGAGGAGCAATGGCATTATATAACACCACCTATTTCCGATGCTCAATCAGGTATTTTTACAGGGTTATGGTTAGAGTATTGGGATGAGCCTTCCAGTTCATGGATAACCATAACATCAGCAACAGAAGATCTGTTGGCTGGAAAAGGATATAAAACATGGGCTAGTGGCGGAACTACAGGCAATGTTAATCTTGAATTTATCGGGATAATGAACTCAGGAAATTACAGCCCTGCCATTACATTAACAGGAGACCCTGAAACAACAGGCTGGAACATGGTTGGAAATGATTTTCCATCTGCAATTGATTGGGGAACCGATAATAGTCCGAACCCTGAATTTGCACGTACAAATATTGATAATACAATATATTTTTGGACTGGTTCTCAATATGCAACCTATAATCCCTCTGGAAACAGTGGAGATGGTGAGGGAATCAACGGTGGAACACAATATATAGCGTCTATGCAGGGATTTTTTATCCATGCAAATGCTGCATCACCTGCATTAACCATTCCTCAATCTTCTCGTCTACACCACTCTCAGGATTTTAGAAACCAACAAAGCATGAATCAAACCATGAAGCTAGTAGTTTACTCATCTAGCTATTCGGATGAAATAATTGTTTCAGCAAACGAAATGGCAACAAATGGTTTCGATATTCAGTACGATGCGTATAAACTGTACGGGATTAATAGTGCACCTCAACTTTACAGTATAACTGATAATGATATCCTTGCAGTAAATCATTTACCTATGATCGATCAAGCACTACATGTGCCCATTGGGTTTATTGCAGGAAGTCCTGAAACACATTCAATTGTATCCCATGGTACAGATAGCTTTAACGACGACGTAGTTATCAGTTTAGAAGATACTATGGAAGATTTAATAATTAATCTAAAAACTGATTCAGTTTACACTTATATGGCATCTCCAAACGATGATCCAAATAGATTTATACTACATATTGATGATGGTACTGTTGGAATAACGGAATTTGATAAGCCAATCGAAAACTTAATTTACTACTATAATGGGAGTATTATAGTTGAAAACACTGTAGGTGAATACCTGGAGGGAGAATTTAAAGTTTATGATTTACTTGGCAGACTTCAATTTATGGAAAGCTTTGATATCTCAACTAAACAATTTTTTGAGCCGAATCTGGTTTCGGGTACATACATAGCTATGATATGTAATAATACTGAGGTTCAGACTAAGAAATTAATTATTAAATAAACAATTATGAGATCCCCGGCTCGTACAATAATTCAACTTATTTTAATAATTGGACTATGCTTCATTTCAATGGAAATTTTAGCAGGAACATCACCACCTGATCCCGGCGGCGATCCTTCCGGGGGAGGACCCCCGGTTGGCGGTGGTGCTCCAATTGGAAATGGAACTTTTATACTTATATCAGCAAGCCTTGTATATATATACTACAAACTGCAAAAATTTAGAAAAATAGTTAAAGAAATAGAGGAATGAGTCTTTTAAATGAAAAGTAAGGTGATCAAGTATAAGTCAATTAAAATTAGAAAAGTAAGTTATAAACATAACTATACTCTCCAAAGAAATTAATCTTCTATTTCAGTAGGCTCATTAAGCTTACCTTCAAGATTTTTGTCGTAAACATGCATTGCTTTTAAACTCATACCCATGTTCGAAAACCCACCATCATGGAATAGGTTTTGCATTGTTACCTTGCGTGTAAGATCAGAAAATAACGTAACACAATAATCAGCACATTCCTTAGCATCAGCATTACCAAGTGGTGACATCCGCTCAGTAAAATCAAGCAAACTACCAACACCCTTAACCCCTGATCCGGCAGTTGTCATAGTGGGCGATTGTGATATTGTATTTATCCTGATTTTTCGTTCACGACCATAAATATATCCAAAACTTCTGGCAATAGATTCAAGTAATGCCTTTGCATCGGCCATATCGTTATAACCATAAAGTGTTCGCTGAGCAGCAATATATGATAGGGCAACAACCGAACCCCAATTATTTATTGCATCAAGTTTAAAAGCTACCTGTAACATTTTATGAAATGAAACAGCGCTAATATCCAGCGTCTTATTAAGGAAGTTATAATCTAAGTCGTTGTAAACTCTCTTTTTGCGCACATTTAACGACATGCCAATGGAATGAAGCACAAAGTCAATTTTTCCTCCCAGAACTTCAATTGATCGCTCAAAAACATGTGTAAGGTCAGCTATATTTGTTGCATCGGCAATTATAACTTCGGCATTACATTTTTTTGCCAACTCATCAATTTGTCCAAATCGAAGGGCTGTTGCTGTATTGCTCAAAGTGATTGATGCCCCCTCTTCAAAGGCTTTTTCTGCTACCTTCCATGCGATTGATTTATCATCTAAAGCTCCAAAAATTATCCCTCTTTTTCCCTTTAACAGATTATATGACATTCCTAATTTAATTTAATTATTTTATTATTTAGATCGATTCCAAGCGGCAAAGATAGAAAGTATTTATAATTTGAAAATAATATTAAGATTTTGTAGTCTTCTAATCTTCATTCAACTCATCTCTTTCGAGCAATAGTATTGAATGTTGAGACACAATATAATACTTCTCATTTTGATATTTAAATTCGATGGTATCCTTTTTTAAAAATATGGCCAAATCACCTAGATGTGCTTGTAATGGTATATAATTAGCACCATCTTCCTTCTTCTTCCATGGTTCATAAAAATCATCTGAAGGAATTGGAATTGGGTAGCCAGGCCCTGTTTTCACAACATATCCACTTTGGATTTCCTCTTTTTCCTTATAACCCGGAGGTAACAAAAGTCCACCTCTTGATTTGTTGGATTCGTTAATAGGTTTTATTAGTACCCTATCACCCACAACAATAAGTTTTTCAATGGATCTATCCAATTTATCGATCATAGTTTTCGTTTGTGAAAAGCAAAATTAGTTAATTTCGTAATTCTTTCATTCCTTAATTATAAACATATTCAAATGTTAAAAGTAGTTTCTCCCTATAGTCTGAGCCTAATTAAAGAAATTCCGCTAGTTGGAGCCGAAGATGTAGAAAGGGCTCTTAAAATTGCATATGGCTTATTTACTGATAAATCGCAATGGTTGCCAGCTTGGCAAAGAATTGGAATACTTGAGCGAGTTGTCACAATTATGAACTCAAGGATCGAAGAGTTAACAATCATTGCTGCTGAAGAAGGCGGAAAACCATATATGGACTCCAAAGTGGAGGTATTAAGAGCTATCGTTGGTGTGAAAATTGCAATTGAGCAAATAAGTCAACTTTCGGGAGAGCAGGTTCCAATGGGGCAAACAAAAACTTCGATAAACCGGATGGCTTTTACAATACGTGAACCAATTGGTGTTGTTGTGTCAATTAGTGCTTTCAATCATCCTTTAAATTTAATAATTCATCAAACTGTTACAGCAATAGCTGCCGGCACACCGGTTATTATTAAACCTGCTCTAACTACTCCACTTTCTTGCATCGAGTTCATGAAAATCCTGAAAGAGGCTGGCTTGCCTGAGGATTGGTGTCAATGTATTATTTGTAAAGATGAAGATGCTGAAATTTTAGCAACAGATAGTAGAGTAAATTACTTATCATTTATTGGGTCGTCAAATGTTGGATGGTATCTTAGATCAAAATTATCGCCTGGTACACGATGTGCTTTGGAACATGGAGGTGTGGCTCCGGTAATTGTAGAACCTGATGCCGATATTGATGAGCTATTGCCAGCTATTCTTAAGGGGGGAATGTATCATGCAGGGCAGGTTTGCGTATCTGTTCAAAAAGTGTCGATTCATGAAAATATTATTGATGATGTATCACAAAGATTCGCCGCTTTAGCAAGCATGTTAAAAGTAGGAAACCCTCTTGGAAAGGATACTGAAGTGGGACCACTGATACTCCCAAAGGAAGTTGACCGGGTTGAGTTATGGGTTAATGAAGCAGTTGAAAAAGGGGGCAGTTTATTGTGTGGAGGAAAGCGTATTTCGGAAACTTGCTTTGAACCTACGATTATTCTTAATCCACCCCATGATGTAAAAGTTTCAACACTTGAAATTTTTGGGCCGGTTGTTTGTCTCTATTCCTATAGTTCACTTGCTGAGGCAATTAAAATAGCAAATTCTCTTCCCACTGCTTTTCAAGCTTCTGTTTTTACAAAAAACATCGATAATGCTATGGAAGTAGTTAACAATATTAATGCATCAGCAGTAATGATTAATGATCACACTGCGTTTCGCGTAGATTGGATGCCATTTGGCGGACGTGATGTTTCTGGAATCGGAATTGGAGGAATCCCCTATACAATGAAAGAAATGACCAGGGAAAAACTGATAGTGATAAAAAGTAATAAAATTTGATTTTGTTATCCTCAGTTAATCAGGTCAATAAACAATTTTGCTCAAGTAACCTCCCGGTAATTGAAATAGACTTTCCAAATTCTCTTAATTTTGCAGTTAATAAAAGATAATTATCATGGCTCTAACATTTTTTAAAACACCACGTCCAAAATCCTTTAAATTTAAACCAAGGTACTACGATCAAAAAAAAGATGAGTTTGAAAAAAGGAGAGCCGTATTGGGTATTGAAAATGAGTTGTCGCATAATGAAGAGTTGCGTCATCGCATGTCAAGTAGGTGGGGTAAAAATGATATGGAAGGGGAAAAGTCAACTCTTTCAAAGGTAGTTACTTACTTAATTTATATAGCTTTTATTGGATTAACTGTCTATTTTATTCTCTTTACGGATATTATAGAAAAGATGTTAACGGCCTTTGGCGTAACCAATTAAAATAAAACACAGTAGTTTAATGTCGAATATTATAAAATTACTTCCCGACTCAGTTGCCAATCAAATAGCCGCTGGAGAAGTAATACAACGTCCTGCCTCAGCAGCAAAAGAGTTGCTTGAAAATGCCATTGATTCAGGTGCGACCAAAATAACACTTGCAATTAAGGAAGCCGGTAAAACACTTATCCAGGTTACTGATAATGGTAGCGGTATGTCGGAGATTGATGCCAGAATGAGTTTCGAACGCCACGCAACTTCAAAAATCAGCAAAGCTGATGATTTGTTTGCAATAAAAACTATGGGATTCAGAGGCGAAGCGATGGCATCAATTGCTGCAATAGCTCAAGTTGAGTTAAAATCAAAACCAGAAAGTGATGATATTGGAACTTGCATACTAATCGAAGGCTCAACTCTTATTAATCAGGAGCCATGCCAATGTACATCAGGAACAAGTATATTGGTTAAGAACTTGTTTTATAATGTCCCTGCCCGACGAAACTTCCTTAAGTCAAATACCGTTGAGCTCAGACATGTAAATGAGGAGTTTGTTAGAATATCAATGATTAATTATAACATAGGTTTCAGTTTTTATACTAACGATAAGCTGGCTTACAAACTGTTGCCTGGTAGCTTGAAATCAAGAATTGCTGCTTTGTTTGGAAATGCATATAATGAAAGACTTATTCCGGTTGTGCAAGATACTGACATTGTAAAGATCACCGGGTTTATCGGAAAGCCCGAATTCGCAAAAAAGACAAGAGGTGAGCAGTATTTCTTTGTAAATGGCAGGTTTATAAAGCATCCATATTTGAATCATGCTGTAAATAATGCGTATACCGAGTTAATACCAGGCGATTCATTTCCATCTTATTTCATAAATATTGAGATAGATCCGAAAGATATTGATATAAATATTCATCCCACAAAAACTGAGGTTAATTTTCAGGATGCACGGTATATTTATGCTGTCCTTCATGCAGCTGTTAAACAATCCATAGGTAAACATTCGTTAACACCAACTTTAGATTTTGATGTTATTCCGGATATTGAAGCTGCATTTCAAACAAAGCCATCCCCCGACTTAAAACAACCTTCAATAGTTATTGATCCTGACTACAATCCATTTGCAAATCAGAAGTCAGATTTTATTCATAGCGCCCCCTCTTTCAAAAAACCGAGTGTTGAAAATTGGGAGTCGTTGTATCAAAAAACTGAGAACAAAGAGTTTGTTCCAGATAGTAGTAAGGGATTTCATAATTCAACCATCGATCCTGATTCAAATTTCGAGCGAAATAGATTTATGCAGATTCACAATAAGTTTATCATGTGTAATGTGAAATCTGGTATGATGTTAATTGATCAGAATCTTGCACATGTGAGAATAAAATATGAAGAAATTCTCGATAGATTGAAAGGATCGCAAAAGCACTCACAGCAGCAACTGTTTCCTCAAAATATTCACCTTTCACCCGACGAGGCGCTTATTTTTAGGTCACTTTTTAATGAGCTGACAAATATTGGTTTTATTATTGAGGAAGCTGGCTCCAGTGATTTTGTGATTGTTGGTGTTCCTACTGATATGGTTGAGGATAATATAACCGAAGTAATTGAAAAAATTATTGAAAATCACAAGGATTGCAAAGATGACTTGAGCTATGACAAAAATATAGTTTTGGCTCGATCAATTGCCATAAATTCAGCAATTAAATCTGGCACTAAACTTGATGATAGGGAAATGCAGGAGATTTTTGACCAGTTATTTATGTGCAAAGTGCCAAAAGTGTCTCCCGATGGCAAGAATATACTTACTATTGTAAGCGTTAGTGAACTGGAAAACTTACTGGCACAAAAAAAATAGCAGACGAGCAAGATATTATTGTCAAATCTGTTTATCAATAAAACTAGAATAAAAATATGCAACAATATCGCCCTTCAGGCTTCTCAATGTTACCATTAGTAGTTAAAAATTTATTAATTATTAATGGCATCTTTTTCCTGGCCACAATGGCCTTGGAAAGTTCCCTTCACATTGATCTTGTAAAATATTTGGGTTTACATTATCCATTGTCAACTGATTTCGGAGTATGGCAATTAGTATCATACATGTTTATGCATGGTGGCTTCACACATATTCTATTTAATATGTTTGCTTTATGGATGTTTGGTAATACTCTAGAAAATGTTTGGGGTCCAAAAAGATTTTTAAACTACTATCTGGTTACTGGTATTGGAGCAGGAGTAATCCAATTGCTTATAGCATATTTAAGAATACAATCTATTGAATCGGGTTTGCACCCTGAGCAAATAGCAATAGTTATTCAGGAAGGAGCCGACGTACTTAGCCGTGGTATGAATTACGAAAGTGTTGGTATGAGGGAGTTAAATCTAATTATCAATACACCAACAGTTGGAGCATCCGGAGCTGTATTTGGAATACTTCTGGCTTTTGGTATGATGTTCCCCAACTCGCTCATCTATGTGTATTTTGCAATCCCTGTAAAAGCTAAATACTTTGTAATGATATATGGTGCAATTGAACTTTACATGGGATTTGCTAATAATCCCGGTGACAACGTTGCACACTTTGCTCATTTGGGAGGTATGATATTTGGATTTCTATTAATTATGTATTGGAAAAAGAAGGGTACTTTTAATCGTCCTTTTTAAAATAGAAGAAAAAAATGTTCTCATATAATCAACCTCAAAGGAATACCGGTGAATTTTTAAAACAATTATTCTTGGGAAAGAATGTGCTTTCCAGACTTATTTTAATTAATACTGTTGTATATCTTATTGTAAATATAGTAGGATTGTTGGTTGGTCTTTTTAACCCGGGAGCTACCAGCGCATTAAGTCCATTGGCCGAAGCTCTTGCTTTGCCAGCTAATTTATCCTTATTGGCATCAAAACCATGGACATTATTTACGTACATGTTTTTACAGGAGCGTTTTTTTCACCTGTTATTCAATATTGTAATGCTGTACTTTGGAGGGATGATATTTCAAGAATACCTTAGTCAGTCAAAATTACTATGGACATATATTATCGGTGGTATTTTTGGTGGATTGTTTTTTGTGCTGGCTTTTAATGTATTACCGGTCTTTACCTCAATAGCGGATATTTCAATAGCCATGGGGGCATCCGCATCAGTGTTGGCAATAATAATTGCAATATCAACCTATGTGCCTGATTTTACGGTTCATTTATTTCTTTTTGGGAAATTAAAACTTAAGTATTTGGCCATAGCGTTTATAGCTATCGATATATTAAGTATTGATGGAAATAATCCTGGTGGTCATATAGCTCATCTTGGTGGAGCGATGTGGGGATTTATCTATGCATTTTCATTGAAAAATGGAAACGACATTTATAAAATTCTTGACCATTTCAAAATCCCAAAATTTACATGGAATAAAAAAGATAGCAAGTTAAATACTTCAAGACCTAAAAGCGGAAAACCTTTAAGTGATGATGAGTACAATACTCGAAGAGCAGCTTCACAAGAAGAAATAGATCAAATATTAGATAAAATTTCAAAATCAGGTTATAGCAGTCTTAGTAAAAAAGAAAAGGAAATGCTATTTAAAACCAGTAATAAGAAGTAATTTGCAGTTTGTATTTCGCATTCTTTACAATAGTATTTATCAAATAAGCAAAAATTAAAATTAACCTGAACATAACTAAAAACCTTATACTCTCTATCAATATTGTGATAGGGTTAGCTTTAATTCTGGTTACTATCGCAGGCAATATTGCTCCATCACAAAATACATGGATTCAGGCATTTGGATTAATTTACCCCATTCTTTTTATCGTTAATCTGGCCTTCCTTGTATATTGGGCACTTATTAAAAGCGGGTATGCAGCTATTCCCATACTAGTTATTCTGTTCGGAATCAATAATGTATTCGATAATTTCCAAATTACTTTATTCAATTCAGATGAAAAGATCGAATCAGAAACTAAAATACTATCGTACAATGTTCATAATTTTGGCGAACAGAAAAAAAATGATAGAGCACCTAATACAAAACAAGAAATTATCTCATTTCTAATTGAGCAAGATGCTGATATTTTGTGTCTTCAAGAATATCATTCAACTAGCAACAACCTTTATGAACCATTAAAGGAGATAAGAGACACGCTTGGAGCTCAGTCGTATTATTATGAATCATATTTTAATCCGAGATACAATCAGCTTTCGGGGCTAGTTATTTTTTCAAAATACAAAGCCGTTAATAAGGGCAAATTAAAGTTTACCGGATCTCGTTCATTTGGGATTTATATGGATGTTATAATTGATGGTGATACTGTTAGGGTATTTAATATTCATCTTGCAAGTATCGAACTTCAACCCGAGGATCTTGATTTTGTTGTAAATCCTGAAGTTGAAAACAGCGAGCGTTTTAGAAGCCAAACCTATGAAATATACAATAAACTCACTCAGGCATTCATGTTAAGAGAAAAACAGCTTGAACATATAATTATTGAATTAGAAATATGCCGCTATCCAATTATTTTAGGGGGTGATTTCAACGATACTCCATCTTCCTGGGTTTATGATCAGCTTACAGATTATCTTAACGATACATATATTAAAAAAGGTAGTGGCA
>JABMPH010000226.1 GCA_013203805.1 Bacteroidota bacterium
ATAAACTCATCAAGGTGAGACTTGTGGTTTGGCATATAAACAACTATATTTTTATCAAATTTTATTTTTGATAGTTCTATTTTCGATTTCAGAGTTACTCTTTTGGCAGTTGGAATTACTAGTGGTTTGAGAAATTTAGTGAGTTTAATGATTCTGTTTTTCTTATTCGCCGCTATTTCTTTTAACTCTCTCTTAATTGTTTTAATTTGACTTTTGGTGAGGTTTTTCGAGGTGCTGGAATATTGATCGATATTATAAAGCTCTGATGCCTTGTTCAGTATATCTTTTAAACTATTCTTTCTCCTGGGCATTAATGTTGGTTTTATGACAAAGTTAGGAAATTTATCTTAAAAATTCTTTTTTGTTAAGATCAAAATTTAACTAAGATGAAATTTAAATTCGAATTGAATATTAGTAAGTGGGTTACCATTAGCTTACCAATTTTGAAAATCATTATGTTACAAGTATAGAGTATGTTGAATTTCCTCCATTTCCAAATTGGGAGGGTACTGTACATGTTTCAGTAGCACCAATAGCTTTTAAAGCAGGAGTCGATTGGATACATAAACAATTGAAGAAATAAGGGTAAAATGAGTTTTGTTTATGTGAATAATATTCACGATTAGTACCCCTACAATATTACTAACTTTTTCCAGCTCTTTCCCTTGCTTGTTTCCAGTATAACCAGATATTCACCACTCGGGAAATCACTCAGATTTATCTCATAATTATACAAACCGGGATTCATATATCCTTGTACTAAACTTTTTACTTTTTTGCCTTCCAAATTATATATGTTAATGCTACACAATGATCTGTTTAGTACTGAGAAGTGTACATTAATAAAATCCGAAGATGGGTTTGGGTATACTTTAAGAATACCCTCCTTGCTTATATCTTGTTCGGGCACAGAGCTGGGCGATATTATTGCTTCTTTAATAGCCTGTAATACTGGTGCCTTATATAAAGAATCAGCTTTCTCATAAACATTAACAACCACATTGCAGTTATCTGATATCCAGCTAGGATCAAGTTTAAAGTTACATGAAGCAGTAAATTCCTGATTTGCATCCCAAGTGGATTCTGTTAATGAGGTACCTTCACTATAGTAAACCATCATTCGGGTAACAGCATTGTTTACGAACGTGCTATCGATTGGTACGTGTGGACGATTTGGAGTTGAACAGCTGTCGAGTGTACGGTGATCTCTTATTAGTTTATCTTCAGTAACAATCACGTTATACCAATAATCCCCATTTAGTGTCAGGCCATCGTTTTTGAAGTTTAATACAAGATCAACAGAAAGTGAATCTGGATTCCAAATTTTTGATGTAATTTTTAAATCGATTGGTGTTTCGGGGAATTCGTTATAAAGACCATTTAATTTGTTTATTAGTGATAAGTAATTTACATCATAGCCAAAGCCATTTGGAAAACAACTTGGGTCTAATTCGGGGGTATGGCGAAAAGTATGTACAACATCATCTCCCCGATAGGTATTAAAATCAGGATTGGATCCTATTTCATGAAATTCTACAATAATCGTATTTGGAAAACTATCCTGCACAACAATATTAAAAATGGAATCCAGGCATGAACATGGACCACAATCGGTACTTGTTGTATTATATACGATTATGTTTCTGGAATGCTGAGAATAGCATAATAGAGATGATAGGATAAATAAACAGGTAAAAATAGCTTTAGTTTTCATGTTGAATTAATTTGGTTAATAGAGCGTGCAATATACAACATAAAATTCAAGATGTCAATAGATTATGTGTTTTTTTGAGCATGCTCATTTCTTATTTTGTCAAATATATAGGCTGTAAATAGACCAAGTCCAGTTGCTTTGGCTAACGCTTAAAACCTGAGATGGAATTAGCATGGATTTTTACTATATCTAGTTCTGTTTCTGATGTAAGTTTCAAACTTAAATCGGTGTAATAATATAAACAATATCTTCCAAACAATTATTAAATTCGCGCTTTCAAAAATTGATGATGAATAAGTACAGTATTGATTATAAAGTGGTACCTGAAGATATTGATGAATTAAATCATGTAAATAACATAAGATATCTGGAATGGGTACAGGATATTAGTAAAGAACATTGGTTCAGGGCAATTGAAGGAAAGATTCACCCCAAGAAATATATTTGGGTTATTGCAAGTCATCATCTTGATTACCTCAGGCCTGCATTGTTAAACGACGAGTTGGAAATAGAAACTTTTGTTAAGGATTTTGAAGGCAAATTTTCACATAGAACTGTAAGGGTAAAGAATAAAGAAACGGGGAAACTATTATTTAAATCGCTTACCAAGTGGTGTTTGGTAGAAGTTAGCTCTGGTAGTACAATAAATGTTACGGATGATATTGCTGCTATTTTTATTTAGCTGTTATACATTGTTTGCTTTTGCAACACATATGAAATGATTGTTAATGAGGAAAATGATCATAAAATTTATTAACCCCAAAATAGTAGCGGCTAATTATAAAGAGATTTCAGTTAACTATGAAGTAAGGGGTGTTGAGACTATTACCTCCATAAAAAGCAAAAATTCCTCCCAACTAGGAATGGCATACATGGACCCACCCCTTGCACATATGCTTCTTTAAGCTCTTGAGCAATACATGGGATCATGTTAATTAGTAGTGTATCAGGCTTATATGCGACTCGCTATTTATATATGCTAACTTTTGTATATTTGCCCAAAATCAACCAAAATGTTTAGTTTCAATTACAGAGTATTGGCCATTGCATTGGTCATCATCAGTATTTTTTATACAGGAATGATTCACTCACAGGGTTTTGAAACTCTATCAATTACCAGATGTGAGGATTCGGCAGCCGTAATTGCACTGATCGATACAGTATTTCTTGAGGGGGTAAACCCAACCCAAATTAATAATATTTCATTCACTGGAGAGCCTCACTCTGTAGGTTATTTTGAAGGAGGACTCCTTTTTGGATTTAGTAGATCCCAAGGCATAGTAATGTCGACTGGCCTTGCCGAAAATCTTGATAATCCAAATATTTGTGGGACTCCTGAGAGTGATCCGACAAGTGGCTGGAGCGCTTCTGATCCTGATCTTGTTATTGCAGGAGGTAATGCTACCATCAGGGATGCCTGTGTGATAGAGTTTGATTTTAAGCCTGCTGGCGACTCGGTAAAATTCAATTACATTTTTGGTTCAGAAGAATACCATGAATATATTGGCTTTGCTGATATTTTTGGATTTTTCCTAAGTAATGAAGATTTTATAGTTGGGCCATATGCCGGAGGTATTGGTATTAATATTGCAGAAATACCCGGTACTAACATTGCAGTTTCTGTTGGTACAGTTAATTGTGGTGGCACTGGGGATCCATGTGCACTTCCACCGGGAGGAGGACAGAATTGTGATCTATTAAAGGATAATATAAGTTCCTTGTCACCTTATTATAACCAATTCACAATGGATGCTTTTACTTTTCCTTTCGTGGCCATTAATGAAGTTGAAGCTTGTGAATGGTATCACATAAAACTTGCCCTTGGTGATAATTCAGACCAAGCCTATGATACAGGCGTATTCCTCGAAAAAGGCAGTTTTGATCCCGGCAATGTTACAGATGACACACAATATGCACATGAAATAATAAATGATGTACTATATGAACATTGCGATACCAGTGAAGCTACAATATATTTTTCCATCGGTTCTGCACGAACGGATCCCTTTTATGTACCATATTATATCCTATTGGATACTATTAACGGCCTTGCTGCTGCAGATACTCTTCTTGATTATGAATTGATCGATTACAGCCATCCGGATACAATTTATATTGCTGCAGGTGAACTAATGGATTCTATAAAAATTATTGCCTTTGATGACGCAATTATTGAGGGTCTGGAACATGTAAGTATTAGGTTCAATCCATTGATGTGTAGTGGTAATTTTGGTGCATTCGACACAACTTTTGTATTTATATCAGATACGCCCGAACTACCAGATTCCAGCTTCTACTTTAGTTCACAATGCGAAAATGAAATTACCATTGGTTTCGCGGATAGTCTGGGTGGTGTTCAACCCTACAGTTACGACTGGTACACTTTGGGTGAAACAACGCCATCAGTGCAATACACAATAACCGGTGTTAAATATGATTCTATTCCATGTATTGTAACAGATGCATGTAAGCAAGAAGTAAACGACACTGCATGGGTAATGGTCTCCGACCTTGTTGCCAATGCAGGGATTGATAAATCCATGTGTAATGTTAATAGTGTTTCAATTGATGGAAGCTCAGACGGTGCTCAACACTTTTCGTGGGAATCAGTGCCAAATGATCCAACATTGGTAGGGCAGGAAAATATGGATACGGCATGGGTATCGCCGGTTGTGGAAACTGATTATATACTTACAGTAACTGATAACTGTACAAACCTTGATATCGATTCTGTGTTTGTTGCACTTGATGATGCAGTGGCAAATGCAGGAAATGACCTGACAATGTGCATGTTTGATACAGTAACGCTAGTTGCAAATGGCGGACCTGGATTTGAATGGGAATGGACTGCAATACCACCTGATGGAACATTGACTGGTCAGGAGAACAATCAGGTAATAACTGTAAGCCCTGTTGCACCAACTACGTATACTGTATCGGTTACAAACGACTGTGATAAAACAGCCACCGATGAGGTTGTTGTAACAGTTAACCAGCTTCCGATTGCTGATGCGGGCCCAGACGACAACTCATGCTTCACTGAGGATTACCAGTTAGCTGCTACAGGCGGAACTGAGTATTTATGGACATCAGTACCAAACGACCCTTCATTAACGAGCCAGAATACATTGCCTAACCCCGTTGTTAATCCCCCTACACAAGAAACATATATGTATTATGTGCAGGTTTGGGACAATAATGAGTGTGCCAACATTGATTCGATGATACTCCAGGTTGACCCTGTTCCTGACATGAGTATAACTACAAATAATACTTTGATTTGTTATGGTGATTCGGTAACATTATCCGTAATTGGTAATGCAGATTATACCTGGACATCATATCCACAAGACCCAACACTAATCGGACAGGAGGACTACCAGACAATAACAGTAAGTCCATTTGAAACAACCGAATATACCTTAGTTGGTGTTGTAGCTGGTTTTACTTGTCCTGCCACACATACACAAACGATCGAGGTTAAACCTGAATTATTGTCCACATTCGATATTCAGGATAATGAAATTTGTGTGGGTCAATCATTCTCAGTAATGTACAATGGAAATGCTCAAGCATCTGCAAATTTTAGTTGGGATTTTAATGGTGGACAAGTTCTGGCTGGTTCCGGCGGTGGCCCTCTGGATATATCATGGGATACCGAAGGAGTGAAAACTATTGTTCTTTCAGTGGAGGAAGATGGATGTGCCAGCGACACTTCCTTTACAGATGTAAACGTATTACCTACTCCTTTACCTGACTTTAATGCGAGTCCGTTTGAAGACTGCGTTCCTTTCATTGTTGATTTCAACAATACTTCTTCAAATCTTGGGAACAATGTTACTTACCATTGGTATTTTGGAACTGGTGACGAAAGCACAATCCAATCACCTTCATATACTTATACTGAACCTGGCATCTACACAGTAAAGTTAGAAGTAACAAATGAGGGTAAGTGTTTAAGTTCAAATATACTAACTGATTACATTGTTGCAAATGAAACTCCTGTCTCTAATTTTGATCCGGATCCTGTAGAGACAGTACTTGAAGAACCTGAAATTAACTTCCTAAACAATTCAACCAGCAGTGGTACCTTAACATATTTCTGGGATTTTGGAGATAATATTAATACTTCAACCGAGGAATCACCAACAAACATTTATAGTGCTGTGGGAAAATATTTCGTAAAGCTACTTGTTACCACCGTTGATGGAGGTTGCGAAAGTGAAATGGAAAAAGAGGTGACCATACATCCTGATTTTGCGGTTTATGCGCCAACTGCTTTTACACCCAACGGTGATGGTGTAAATGATGTGTTCGAGCTGAAAGGGGTTGGTGTAAATAGCTTCATGTTAAAGATATATTCCCGGTGGGGTGAATTGATTTTTGAAACCAGGGATATTACAGATCATTGGGATGGTACTTATAACGGTGAGCCAGTCCCAACGGGTAATTACGTTTACAATATTTCTTACACAAGTATGATTAGTAGGGAATACAGTAGACATGGATCTGTAATGGTTGTGAGGTAATTTCAATGCATTGTTGTTTAGTGTTTCTTGTCTTAATTAACAAAATTTTAACAAAGCAACATTATCACAATTAGAATTATTATTTTAGCATATTCAAGTTTAATTAATTAACAGAAAAATATTGTATTATGAAAAGATTTTTTACACTTTCAGTTGTAATTTTGTTTTCAGTTACTTACTTATTTGCCCAAAATATTGTAGGTACTGATCCTGAAAACAAAAATGTAATACTTGAGGAATTTACAGGTATTCATTGTACTTACTGCCCCTCGGGTCATCAAATAGCACAAGGGATCCAAAATGCAAACCCGGATGTTGTACTTATAAATATCCATACGGGTAGTTATGCCGTTCCAAGTGGCGGCGAACCTGATTTTAGAACTCCCTGGGGAGACGCTATTGCAGCTCAATCAGGATTAACGGGATATCCTGCAGGAACTGTAAACAGGCATTTATTTCCTGGCATGTCACAAGGTAGTGGTACAGCCATGAGCCGTGGTAATTGGGTAGCAGCTTCCAATCAAACAATGGCAGCAGCCAGTTATGCAAATGTTGGAGTGGAATCTTATATTGATGTTGAAACCCGTGTGCTTACTGTAAATGTGGAAATATATTATACTGATGACAGTCCTGAATCGAGCAATTTTTTAAATGTGGCCATACTACAAGATAGTATCCTTGGACCTCAAACAGGTGGTGGTGCCGGTAATAATTATAACCATATGCATATGCTGCGCCATTTGGTCACAGGACAATGGGGACTTGAAATTACATCAACAACCACAGGGACTTTATATCAAAACACTTTAACCTATACAATTCCAGACGATTACAATGATGTTGAAGTAGTATTAGAGCATTTGGAAATCGTAAGTTATTTATCTCAGACAACTCAGGAAGTCATAAGTGGTAGTCGAGGAACGGTTACTCTTAGTGGTGGTCCTGATCCATTAACTGCTGAATTCGTAGCCGAAGCAACCGAATTCTGTTATTCAGGTACAGCACACTTTGCAAGTACAAGTACTGGTGATCCAATTCAGTATCAATGGACATTCGAAGGTGGTAATCCTCCTACTTCACAATTAATGAATCCTAATGTTTATTATGCAGCTATTGGTGATTACGATGTAACGTTAATTGTAACTGATGCTTTAGGTAATAAGGATACTACAACGAATGTTGATTATATTCAGATTCTTGATTGTGTTGGTGTTGATGAGGAAGCCAGTAAGATAGCTTTATCGGTATTTCCAAACCCAAGTCATGGAGTGGTTAAATTGAATATCGAAGCTGATTTGTTCAACGCGGTTGAACTTAGAGTTATTGATATAATGGGTAAAGTGGTTTATGAACAAAGTAACATATCAGTTGTTGGTTCATTCAATACGGAAATTGATCTAACAGGATATTCAGATGGTATTTATTTTATAACTGTTTCAGGTGATGACAAACAGGTGAGTAAGAAGATTTTCTTGCAGAAATAAATTTCATTGCATCTAGTGGTTTTATGCAAAATCAGAAATCGCAATTAAATCTGTGAGGCATGATTTTGTTCCGATAGTTATCGGAATCAAAATAATTTAGTCCAAAAAATCCCGAGACATAGTCGCGGGATTTTTTGTGTTTTACCTGCCAGTCGGTTTAACTACCGAAGGCATGTCAGGCTGGTTTCCCGCATCTTGATGCGAATTGAAATATTAATATTCCATTGAGATACTTTGTCAGCTTGATGCGAGGAGTTTTATTGTATTAATTATAAAAGGTTTAAATCGACCTTATAGGTTAGCGATAAAACTAAAACAGTTGTAGTAAACGAAACATTTTGTTTTGCTTATGTTTTACTGTAGATGAGAAAGGGCCGCAAAGTATTGATTTGCAACCCTTTATAGTTGGTTATTGTGGACCCACCAGGACTTGAACCTGGG
>JABMPH010000227.1 GCA_013203805.1 Bacteroidota bacterium
ATACATAGGTTTAAAAAGTGAATAAAATTCACCAAATATAAATTCTAACAGTCGGAAGTCCGAAGTTGGAAGCTGGAAGCTGGAAGAATTTCTTCGGACTTCAAGCTTCAAGCTTCGGACTAGATGTATAAAAAAGGTTTATAGAAACTAAAGTTTCTGCAATGAAATTGCAAGGTTTTAACCTATAACTTGATAATAAATATCTGTAGTTGAAACTTAAGATATTTATGTTTGACTTAAGCTGGAGTATGTAATTGAATTAATCCAGAATAGGACATTATCTTATTTTGATGGTTTTCCTTGGATTAGTATGGCCATCCTTGTTACCTGAACTTTGCGAACTCTTACTGTAATATTTCATTGCTTCGGGCATCCACTTATTTAAATTGTTAACTCGAGTTTGATCAGAGGGATGTGTACTAAGGAATTCAGGTGGTTTTTGGCCGCCCTGTTTCGACATCCTTTCCCAAAACAATGGTGCTTGCTGTGGGTTATAACCGGCCATTGCCATGAAGATTAAACCCATCCTGTCGGCTTCACTCTCATGCAACCTACTATAGGGTAACATTGCTGCAACTTCCGTTCCCACACCATAAGCCGCCATCCACATTGCTTGTGTTTCTTGAGGTTGTTCGTTTAGTGCTACCATCAAACCAACACCACCAGCCTGACGAATAAGTTCCTGACTCATTCGTTCATTACCATGATCGGCTATAGCATGTGCAATTTCGTGGCCCATAACTACTGCTAATCCTGTTTCATTTTGTGTGATTGGAATTATTCCGCTATAAACCACAACCTTACCTCCCGGCATACACCAAGCATTAACCTGATCACTATCAACATAGTTAAACTCCCAATTATAGCCATCGAGCATATTCGAAAGGTTATTATCAGCCATGTATTTAACCACTGAATTCTTGATGTTATTACCAACCTTTTTTACAACCTGAGTTTGTTGTACGTTTTTGCTTGGGGGATTTTCCTTTAAAAATTCATCGTATTGCTGGAAACTCATTGCCATCAATTCATTGTTGGGAATAATGGTAAGTTGCTTACGTCCGGTTACAGGAACACTATTGCATGAGTGAATAGACAAGGCCAAGAGAATAATGGGGAGAATTTTTTTAATTTCCATGGTTGTTGTTTTCTAATGAGTGAATGGAGCAATGATTGAATGAGTGAATGTGTGATTGTGACAATGATGGAATAGGAGAGTTTTACTTTTTTCTGAAAATATCATTTTGGTTTAAAATTAAAAAATCTATGGCAAAAATAAACAACTATCCCCATAACTCAAGAAACGAAAATTATTAGATAATGCATAATCGTAGGCTGATTTCCAACTTTCTCCGATTAATGCTGACACGAGTAGCAACAAAGTGCTTTTTGGCTGGTGGAAGTTAGTGATTAATCCTGTTGCAAATTTAAAACTGTATCCTGGAGCTATTAATAATCTTGTTTCGCCTTTTAATTCCGCAAGGTTATTTTCCTTTAAATACCTGATTAAAAAAGATATGGCATCTTTAGCCGAGAATTCCATTTCTTCATTTAACTCATAAGGATCCCATTGCTCGACAACAAACTCTTTACTTCCATTTTTCAATTTTAATGCCATCCAATAGAGGCTTTCGAGGGTTCGCATACTTGTTGTTCCCACAGGGATTATCGGATCGCCTAACTTCTGCTTAATGTGAATAAGAGTTTCTATTGATACTAACACTTTCTCCGTATGCATTTCATGATTTGAAATAGTGCTTGAAACAACGGGTTTAAAAGTTCCTGCACCAACATGGAGTGTTACCTCATCGGTTTGAGTACCATTCTTTTTTAGTCGCGAAATTATTTCATCGGTAAAATGTAATCCAGCCGTTGGGGCAGCTACCGACCCCTCATGTTCTGCATAAATGGTTTGATATCTTTTTTTGTCACTTTCTTCAGCCTTGCGATTTAAATATGGTGGGATAGGAACCATTCCACTATTGATAATAATTTCGGAAAATGTGATTTGGTCATTACTCCAGCTAAACTCAACAAGATATCCTTCGGAAAGTTGCTCCACTTTTTTGGCATAAAGGATAACCTTCTTTTCATTAATTGTAAACTCAAGTTCAAGCATTCCTGATTTCCACCTTTTGGCATTACCAATGAGGCACTTCCAAACTACGGGTGACTTTTGTTGATATGCAAGTTGAAAATCGTTCACTGGCTCAATTGGTTCCAAACAAAATATCTCGATTGTTGCACCGGTACTTTTTTTAAAAATTAATCGGGCATTAACAACCTTTGTTATGTTGAAAATTAAAAGGGAATTAGTAGGTAGCAATGCGGGTAATTCAGTAAATCTATGTTCAGTAATTTCACCACCTACTTGAAAAAGCAATTTAGACATATCACGCTTGGGGAGCGGATATTTAGCTATTTGATTATCAGGAAGATTATAATTGTAATCTTCGATCTTTATATTTCCAATTTTGCTCATGACTAATATTAAGCTGCAAAAATAAAGTTAATATTAAAGGGAATGTCCTAATTTATTGATTGTGACTAAATGGGTGAAATTGCGATAGTGATTGAAGCGGCAGCCCATTGAATTGGAAACACAGTAACTATTAGCAAACGGAGGCTGACCTTAGGAAGCCCCCGTATTGTTTACAATTACTTGTTTGCACAATATGGCTATAGCGGAAAGCACGTTAACCTGCCCAACTGGAATGGCAGGTTAACCGCCAAAATAAACTACGAATGACCGCCAACTACTATTTTTAGAATTTTAATATTTAGCACCAGCCATCTCCATGCTTGCCATATAATACAACTACGCCAAAAAAGTGTTGATTTTGTGGGCATTGGTGGATATGATTCTTCTGAATATGCTATTGTTCTTCTTATTTCTTTTTCCATTTTAATGTTTTTTTTTGCTTGACAAACTTGGTTTTATTGATTATTCAGGTAATAACCACCAAAAAGGGTAGCCTTTGGCCTTATGTAAAAACATGTAATGCATAAACCATTTTAACCAATGACCTGCCAAACCAGCTTCGCCCATTGTATCGGAAAGACTTCGCCCATATTCTGGGTATTTATCCCAATCTTGCACAATTGGACTTACCGTCATAGTTGCTGCCGCACCGTTGAACATGCCGTACCCAGCTGAAATTATACATGCGGCTCCCATTTTTGTCATGGATGCTTTATGCTTCATTTTAGGTTCTCCTGATTTAATCCAGTCGATGATATTTTCGGCAACTATTTTACCAATTACTCCAGAAGGCATACCTGTTCGCGGAGGCGCCGGAAATATTGGAGTTCCGTTAGGACTTGTCATGGGTTTTGAAATGGAATGTGGTGGAGCAAAGGCAATGCCAGCTGCAAACAAATTATCATAATCGGGGTTTTGGTAAGTTGATGGCCAGTCGGCTGCCAACCACTCCTCAAATGGTTTTTTGGTATAATCTGCATCCACTTTCATGAAACCATTTGGTGCAAATATTTTGGATGTTATGTCTTCTCCATTTTTATCGAATGCTGTAAATCCGGGGCCTGAAAATGCTGGAATTAGCATGGCAAAATCAAATGTTTCTTCACCCTCAGTTCCATCTAATAATTCGTAATGAAGTTTTCCGGGTTCAACTTTTTTAACTCCTGCACGCTTGAGCCACGAAATATTCCTTTGTTTCAAAAATGATTCGGCAAATGTTTTTGTTGATGTAATATACCCACCTCGTTTAATGTAGGCTCCACCCATCCCGAAATCACCAATTTCATATTCATTGGTGATCCATTTTATTTCGGCAAGGTGTGATAATTTTCTCTTTTTAAGTTCGTAGGCAACATTTAGTATATACTCAAATGCTGCCCCCTGGCATGTAGCTCCCGGATGACCCAAACCAATAAGAAACTTTTGTTTTTCACCTTTCTCCATTTTTTTGATGGACTCTTGTAACTTTTCCCATGCATGTGCTGCATGATCGTAAGTACATACAGAAACAGTATTATTCTCAGGTCCTAATCCTTCGGTAGCAGAAAACTTAAGTGCCGGACCTGTTGCATTTATCAGAAAATCATAATCAACCTGTTCGGTTTCTCCAGCCCTATTTTGACCGGTATATTCGATGGTTACAAATCCATTATTGGTATTACTATCTCCTTCGGGATGAAACGAAACCGCCTTGGCTTGCTTATAGATTATTCCAACTTTTTTGTACCGTTTATCAAGCTTAAAGCGAACCTGATCTATCGTCATGCGTCCTACGCCTATCCATATATTGGATGGGATCCAATGATAATATGAATTGGGTGTAATAACAACAACTTCATGCTTTTTCCCTAATTTTTTTTTGAGTAGGGCTGAGGCGGTGTGACCAGCAATACCAGCACCCAAAACAACAACTTTTGCCATAATTTAGATTTGGTTTAAATAAATATAGTGAGCAAATTTAACAAATTATTAACATATGCGGTAATGTGTATTAAATTTTTCACCCCTGGGAGCACTATTTGTCTAATTCATTTAATATAACCTTCATGATCTAAAAATCTTGAATTTTTATTTTTTCCATTTATTATAATTAATGTACATTTGAGTGTTTGAAAAATAAATAGACTATGAAGAATCACGTACCAAACATCATCACCTTATTTAACCTGCTGTCGGGAATACTATCGATTTACGCAATTATGAATGACAATATTGAGCTAGCAGCATATTTGATTTTTGTTGCCGCAGGATTTGATTTTTTGGATGGCCTTGCCGCCAGACTATTAAATGCTAAATCAGCAATGGGTGCCGAGCTGGATTCGTTAGCAGATGTGGTATCGTTTGGAGTGGCTCCGGGTTTTATAATGTTCTATATGCTTAGCGTAAGCCATGGACAACCAGGACATACTGCTGAGAATTTCAGTATCATTCCTTTTCTGGCATTTATAATCCCTGCTTTCGGTGCATTACGGTTAGCCAAATTTAATGTGGATACAGAGCAAACAACTTCTTTTAGAGGTTTACCTATACCGGCAATGGCAATATTGGTAGCCTCGCTTCCATTAATTCGAAGTTTTTTGTTTGAGGAAAAAGCATTTTTCTACATGATTATAACAAATACCTATTTTTTGTTGGCAATTGCCATTGTTGGCTCAATATTAATGGTGTCGAGATTTCCGATGTTTTCGCTAAAATTTGTTGGCATCGAATTTAAGAACAATATGACCAAATATATCTTTTTAGGTATGTCGCTCTTGCTGCTTATCTTTTTGCAAATAGTAGCTATCCCATTTATAGTTCTTCTTTATCTTTTTATTTCATTGGTGGTGTATTTGGTTGATATTCAGGATTGATAATAATAAAAGATACAAGAGTCAAGAGTCAAGAATCAAGATAAAAGATGTAGTGGCTAAATATGATTGACTGTATTATTATTTTTGTCGATAACTTAGGATTTGCTGACATAAAACAAAATGGTAAACTTGGATTTAGGTTTTGAACTCTTTACCTGCAAACCTTTCAGAGGAGTGCTTTTTTTTCTCATATGCTACCTCTTGAATCTTTTTAAAATTCAGCAGTAAGCTTAATATTCAACAACCTTGGGGTAAGGTAATTAGGAACGGCATATTGCCTGTTATTTATATCTTTTATCCAAATGTAGGAAACGGTATTGTATATCTGAAGCAGATTGAATATTTCGAGGCTTACCCACATATTTTTAAAATGCTTAAATGGATTTCCCTTACCAAAAGTTGATCCTTCATTGATAAACTGGTACGAGAAACCAATGTCAACCCGGCGATAATCTGGCATCCGTAGAGTATGATTATATCTTTCTGTATCAGGTGCTCCAAAAGGCATACCTGTACTAAACAATAATCGTAAATGCATTTTTAAGTAGGGATGATTTGGAATGTAATCCTGGAAGAAAATTGAAAAATTTACCCTTTGATCCGTAGGGCGTGGAATATATCCAGGTTCAACTTTAGTACTATCAGCAACATCTGTATCAACAGTTATTCCTGAAATTATTTTTTCACCTTCCGAATTATAATAATCGTAATAAAAATCGTTGTAAATATCTTCCTTGGTTTGCATTATTGATAAACTCATCCAGCTATCAATACCTTTCACAAACTCACCATATATCTTGAAATCAATACCAGCTGCATAACCCTTAGCCAACTGGTCAGTAAGATATCTTATCCTTACATTATCAACATAATAAGGAATAAGGTTATCTAACAATTTATAATATACTTCGGTAGTAAAAATAAATGGTCTACCCCATGTATTAAATCTATAATCACTTCCTGCGATAAAATGTGTTGACTTTTGGGATTTCACATTAGGATTCAATGCACCATCAATACTTCTCATTTCCCTATAAAATGGAGTTTGGTAATAAATCCCTGTAGCAAACCTGAAAACCAGGTTTGGGTTTTGAGAAGGTTTGTAAGATAAATTAACTCTCGGAGCAAGTAAAAATTCTTCATTATAATCCCAATAGTTTGCTCTGAGTCCTGCAGTAATTGTAATCTCACTATTACTTTTTGTTTTCAGATTCCATTGATTTGATGCATAGGCAGACAACCTGTTTGTACTTAGTACATTTTTAGCACTTACAAAATCCTTGATTACAAGGTTTGGATTATCAGGATTGGGATTGCCTGGAGTATCGGTTGGATTTGGCAATGAATATCCGGCAGAATCCACCATCTCCCATTCACGTAACCTATCATCAATTTCCTGATGTTGATAGCGTAGACCCCATTTCAAAGTACTTTTCTCCTTAATAATTGCACCTTTATGTTCTACCGTAACAACATTGGCCTTAAAATAATTTCGTGCATGGAGTAAATATGTCCCCACACCTTGTGATTGAACTGCTTCTCCATATTCTTCGCTTCCTAAGCTGGTTTCAACTTGCCCTATCCAATACTGACCTTGTATATCATATGTTTCTGATTCGTTGGTATTAAAAGCAGATAGTATTAGTTTTAAATTTGTATTTTTCGTTGGTTTATATCCAAAAGTTAATCCACCCTGATACATATCGTAACGGTCGGTTTCGTTACCATCGAAATAAACCTTAAACCTTATTACTTCTTGAAATGTTCCGAAATCGGTTTCACGATTTGCAGGTACTACCTTATACTTATTGTGTGAATAATATCCCAGAAAGGACAAATCCCATTTGTTACTTAATTTATATGTAATTAGCGATTGGATATCCATAAACTCCGGTTGATATTCGCCTTGGGTTTCCAAACTATTAAGAAGATAACTATTTGTTTTATAACGTGCACCAACCAGATAAGTTAGCTTATCCTTAGCAGCTGTTCCACCAAAGCTTAATTCTGCACCAAGTAAACTAGCCGAAAATGATCCCCCAAACTCCGAAGGAACTTTGTATTGAACATCAAGTACCGATGACATTTTATCGCCATACTGCACACCAAATCCTCCTGCCGAAAATAATATGGATGACACAAGAGATGAATTTACAAAACTCAAACCCTCTTGTTGTCCTGAGTTTACCAGAAAAGGTCTGTAAATCTCAATATCATTTACGTAAACCAGATTCTCATCAAAATTTCCGCCACGTACCGAATATTGCGAACTCATCTCATTTGAAGAAGAAACACCCGGTAAGGTTTTAATAATATCAGAAATTCCTTCTGTAAGTGATGGGGTTAAATTTGCATCTTTTGGATTTAGCCTAACCATGCTTTGAGTACGAAGTTGTTCATCCTTTACTTCGAACCCGGGAAGGTCAGTGGCTGTTGACTCCAGCCTAACTTCAATCGTCTTAATTTCGCCCGGCTTAAGATTTATCTTCTGTCTATTATCAGCAAAACCAACAAAAGTAATTGCAAGTACTATATCTTTATTGGCAGATACCTTGAGTTTAAAGTATCCTTTTTCGTTAGTTGTGGTTCCTCCAGACTCTCCAACAATTGCAACATTGGCAAGCTCAATTGCTTTACCTCTATTATTTAATACATTACCCTCAACCGTAGCTGTTTGTGATTGAACAATATCAGGTAATCCTGCTAACAACAATGTTAACAAAACAAAAACCGAAAAATATATAGTGCTTCTAACCTTCATTACAGGGTAAACTTAAAAGCTGCAAATTTATTATAATTAATTTACCGAAATTAGTGGTGATGTTGATAAAGAGTTTCAAGTATCAAATTAAGTCTAAACATATAAAAACAAATAAAAATTATAACCTATTTTGTAAAATATGATACTTTTGCCCTGTAATAAAAATTGTATTGATGAATACAACCAGAGACCTTCCAAAGATTACAACTCATGTGCTTCAGGAAATGAAGCAGAGGGGTGAGAAAATAGCAATGCTTACCGGATATGATTATTCTATGGCTCAATTGCTTGATGAAGCACGTATTGATGTAATACTTGTTGGCGACTCAGCATCCAACGTAATGGCAGGACATAAAACCACGCTGCCAATCACCCTCGATCAAATGATTTATCATGCGTCGTCAGTAATGAGAGCTGTTGAGAGAGCATTAGTTGTTGTGGATTTACCTTTTGGTACATATCAGGGTAACTCAAAAGAAGCATTGAATTCGGCCATTCGTATAATGAAAGAATCGGGAGCAAATGCAATAAAAGTTGAAGGTGGTGAAGAAATACTTGAATCAATCGACAGAATATTGAGTGCGGGCATTCCGGTATTGGGACATTTGGGACTTACACCACAGTCGATAAATAAATTCGGAACCTATGTTGTACGCGCTACCAACCAAGAAGAAGCTGAAAAATTAAAAAGAGATGCCAAAATACTGGAAAGTGCCGGTTGTTTTGGGGTAGTGCTTGAAAAAATACCAGCAGTACTAGCCGCTGAAGTGACAAGATCTATTTCCATTCCAACAATAGGAATTGGTGCAGGATCTGATGTTGACGGACAGGTACTCGTATTACATGATATGCTTGGAATTAATCAGGATTTTTCACCACGATTCCTAAGACGCTACCACAATCTTCACGATGAAATGATTAAAGCTTTTGAGGCTTATATTAATGATGTGAAGGAAGTTAGATTCCCGAACGATAAAGAGAAGTATTGAAAATGTTGTCAGGTTATCGTTGTTGTAGGGTTGTCATTGTTATCGGGTTAAAAAGACATGACACAACTTAACACTAACAACAACTCGATAACTAACAACCCCACAACCAATACAACCTGACAACCCGACAACTATGACAACCTGAATACTATGATAATAACTACTCCACCGGTATCAGACAGGATTCTCTACGAAGATAACCACCTCATAGTTGTAAATAAACTACCCTCGGAAATTGTTCAGGGTGATAAAACCGGCGACACTCCATTAAGTGAAGATGTTAGAACTTTTATTAAGGAAAAATACAATAAACCTGGCAACGTATTTACAGGAATTGTTCATCGAATCGACAGACCTACAAGTGGTGCAGTAATTTTTGCAAAAACAAGCAAAGGTCTTTCCAAGATGAACTATCTAATAAGGAATTTTGGACTTAAAAAAAAATACTGGGCGATTGTTCAAAACAGGCCGGAGTTGCACAAAGCTGAGCTAATTCACCATCTGGTAAGAAATACAACAAAAAATAAATCCACTGCCTTCGACAATCAAAAACCCGATTCAAAAGAAGCAATTATGGAGTACCAATTAATTGGTGAAAGCGAAAAATATTATTTGCTGGAAATAGAATTAAAAACCGGACGTCATCATCAGATCAGAGCTCAATTGGCTTCTATTGGTTGTCCGATTAAAGGTGATCTTAAATATGGGTCCCCACGAAGCAATAGAGATGCCTCTATAAGTCTACATGCCCGATCAGTTGAATTCATGCATCCAATTAAGCAAGAGTCTGTTAAAGTTGTTGCTCCTCCCCCATCAGATCCTTTATGGGATTATTTTGTTGAGAATTTTTCTTGAGAAACTTTTTTGTTAATATGGATTACAAATCCAATGCTCTTTAAGTCAGGATTGCAAATCCTGACTAGCAGTATGTGCTGAATATCTGTAAATTAACTAATCTTCTTAAACTTAATATCAAGCTCCTTCTCAAAATATTTCATTTGGGTAATATCAGAAGGTGTTATGAGGCAAAGCGAAATACCCTTTTTACCGGCACGTGCGGTTCTGCCACTACGGTGAGTATAATACTCTTTTTTTTCAGCCATTTGATAGTGCACAACAAATGAAAGGCTATCGACATCAATACCTCGAGCAGCTAAGTCTGTAGCTACTATTAATTGCAAATTACCCTTTTTAAATGCTCGCATCACCTTATCACGCTCCTTCTGTAATAAGTCGCCATGCAATGCTTCTGCAGCAACATTTTTTGCAATGAGTTGTTTTGAGAGTTTTTGGGCATTTACCTTTGTTCTACAAAAAATCATTCCCCGGTTGCTCTTATTTGTACCCAAAAATTTTACAAGAACATTTAGTTTTTCATTATCTGAACAAGCTATGTACTGATGTTCAATATCTCTATTTATCACATTACTTCTGCTCACAACAATCCTGTGGGCATCAGGCGCCATATGTTTATTTATTATTTGATCCAGTGTTTGGGGAATTGTTGCCGAAAAAAGCCATTTATTTTTTGTGTTCGAAAGTTGGGAAAGTATCTCATCTAACTCTTCCTTAAAACCCATACTTAACATTTCATCTGCTTCATCCAGTATTACTGTTTTCACATTGGTAATATCCACAGCCTTTCTTTTTACCAAATCAATTAACCTACCAGGGGTGGCAACAACTATATGAGTTGGCCTTTGCAAGGCTGATATTTGATCATCTATTTTGGCTCCTCCATAAACAGCCTCGGTAAAAATTTTCTCAGAATATTTTGTGAATTTAAATAGTTGTTTGGCTACTTGCTGAACTAATTCGCGTGTTGGACAAAGTATAAGTCCCTGAACCACTTTATTAGCGGGGTTTATTCTTTGAAGCAATGGCAATCCATAGGCTGCTGTTTTACCGGTTCCTGTTTGAGCTTGCCCCACAAGATCGGTATTACTTTTTAGCAAAATCGGTATAACTTCTTTTTGGATATCTGTTGGGATAATGATTTTTAGGTCTTTTAAACCCTTTACAAAATCTTGGTGTACTCCTAATTCTTCAAAATTCTTCACTCTGGTATGTATTTTATTTGGTGGCAAAAGTACTGATTATAAATACGAATAGATGATTAAGACAAATGTTTTTATCCAAAGAAGATTGGGTAATTGATAGAGATCTTTTTTGCCATCTTTCAAATGTTCATTGTGTTGTAATATACTATTATCAAACTACATCTCAAAAATCTCATATATTTGACCCATGAAAATTATCAAAGCATCAATTATTCAAATAATAATTTTCCTGACTTTATTTTTGCCTACAAAAGTTATAGCTCAGTATTATGTGGTGGGGCAAGATCCATCATCCATAAAGTGGAAACAAATTAACTCGCCCACAATAAAGATTATTTTTCCGGAAGGTTATGAAAAAAAGGCTCAAGAATATGCAAATCTAATTGAGTTATCTCACAAAAGCGTAAGCCTACCATATCTAGAGCAAAATAAAAAATTCCAGATAGTCCTTCATAATCGTTCAGTTACATCAAATGCAATGGTAAGTCCAACCCCAATGCATGCTGATTTTTTTGAGATGCCCGACCAAAATACTTATGCACAAACATGGGCCAAACAATTAACACTTCATGAGTATCGACACGTGGTTCAAATGCAGAAACTTAATCAGGGCTTTACAAAGGGATTGACTTATGCATTTGGCGAACAGGCTATTGGGGGAATAATGGGTGTTTTTCTTCCCTTTTGGTTTATTGAGGGGGATGCTGTTTTTAGTGAAACAATATACAGTAATAGCGGAAGAGGAAGATCACCTGATTTTACAATGGATCTGAAAGCTCAGGTACTTGATAAAAGAATATATCCCTACGATAAAGCTCTTTATGGATCCTATAAAGATTATGTACCCGATCACTACACACTAGGATATGAACTTGTGGTTAATGGTAATATAAACTATGGTAAAGAATTATGGAATAATACATTAAATAATGTTGCAAGACGACCATATACTTTTATTCCTTTTACCAAATCAATTAAAGATAAAACAGGAGTAGCAAAAGTTGGTTACTATAAAAAAACTTTGGAATCAAGTAAGAACCGTTGGGCAGATATAGACTCTACCAAAACAAAAACTTCAATAATTATTCCTCAAAAAGAGAAATTCTTTACTAATTATCGTTTTATAAATTCATTAAAAGACGACAGCTTTATTGTTGAGAAAAGTAGTATTGATGACATAAACAGGTTTGTTAAGGTTTACCCCGATGGTAGTGAAGAGAAGATTTTTACTCCGGGATATAACTTCATGGAATCATTGTCGGCCAACGACAGCCTGCTTTGCTGGAATGAAAAAACATTCGACCCCAGATGGTCGAATCGTGATTATTCGGTAATAAAAATATACAATTATAAAAAGAAAAAACTCAAGCAGTTAACCCGAAAAAGTAGATTATTTTCTCCAGCATTAGCAAATAACTCATCAAAGATAGTGGCAGTATCTGTTAGCGAATTAAACCAATATTCGCTGCAGATAATTGATATCAATACAAAGGAAATCATTAACGAATTCAATACTCCAAACAACCTGTTTTTCACTCACCCCAGATGGTCGGATAATGATAATTTCATCATAGCCATTGTACTTGGTGAAAACGGGAAGTCCATAATTCTGATCAATACAAAAACATGGAAATATGAGTTTTTTCTTCCATTTAGCTATGTGGATATTAAAAGACCCGTAATGAATGGAAATAGGATTATATATTCTGGAACATATGAGGGGACAAGCGATTTATATATGATCGACATCTCAAGAAATCAAACTTTCAAACTCACGAATGTAAGATTTGGAGCATCTGATGCGGTATTTTCGGCTGATGAAAAAGAGGTGCATTTTGCATCATACACAAGCGATGGTTATCGAATTGCTAGTATTCCATTGACTAATAAAAAATCTGATAGAGTAGAACTTCCAAATCTTAAAACAAACTATATAGTTGATCAACTATCGCCCGAGAATGCATTTAATTTAGATGATAGCATTGTACCGAATAAAGAGTATCCTATAAAAAAATATAGCCGGTTAGGCCACCTTTTCAACCTCCATAGTTGGGGATTGGCTGCAGTTGATTTAAACAACTACGATTTCCAGCCAGGGGTAAGTATCCTAACTCAGAATATCCTAAGCACAGCCTATGGGTCAATTGGTTATTACTATGATCCCAACGAAAATGCTGGAAAAACTAAGTTGGATTTCACTTATGCTGGATGGTATCCTATGATTAAGCTATCAAGCGACTATGGTTTGCGCCGCACTAATTATCCTGACTCCAATAATGTTAGTCAAGAGATTAGGTGGATGGAAACCAATCTGGCTCTGGGCATTTCTATTCCATTAAGTTTTACTAGTGGAATATGGTATATGGGTATGCAGCCATATGTAAATGGTTCTCAGAAATTTCTAAATAAAGTTGGTGAAAGCCCTGCTAATTTTAGCGAAGATCAAATTACATCACTTTCGTACGGATTATTCGCTTATACTCAATATAAGAGATCTAAAAAGGACATTTTCCCAAAATGGGGTTTTACCACAAATATATTTTACCGGCATACTCCCTTTTCTAAATCTGTGAGTGTTAATTATGGCTGGGCAGAAACATACTATTTCCCGGGCATTTTTAATCATCATGGTATTAGGCTATATTCTGCTTTTCAGTATAATCAGAAAGGCAATTATAGTTACAGTAACATGGTGAGTACTCCCCGAGGTTATACTGGCATTAATTTAAATAATATGATCAGCCTCAAGGCAGAATACGCATTGCCAATAATATATCCAGATATGGATATTCAAGCAGTAGCATATTTAAAAAGAGTTACACTTCATGTTTATTGTGATTATGTTACCGGTGATAATTATCACGGAAATACGCAAAGTTATAGTTCAGCAGGACTTGAATTATATTCAGACTGGAATTTTCTAAGCCTCATACCAAATATTAAATTAGGTGTGAGAAGTAATTATAGGTTTTTCGATAAGCAGATGAATTTTGAGTTTCTTTATGGATTTAGTATTAACTAACGGCTAAAGAAAAACGACAAATACTGCCTTACTTCTACTTTTTAAATAGTCATTTACGAAAGTTAACTCCTTGGGTTGAAAAACTTTGAAAGCCTTGTCTTTGACCCTTTCTTAGTACATACTCCAAATATATTATTCCACTAAGAAGCGCTAACTATGCTAGTTAACTTAATAATCTACTACGGCTTCCCCGATATAGAAGATTATGAAAAAAAAACTACCTTTATGCCTTTAATCTAAAACTATTAATTATGATGCTTGCAAGCGCACTGGTAGGTGGATTTAAGGTTGATGGATTTTGGTGGGCTTTGATATTTAGTATCGTACTGAGTTTTGTAACATATTTACTTGAGGCAATACTAATGCCACAAGTTGCGAGTTGATATTACCCAATAAAACTAACTCCGAGTTTGGCTACTGCCAAATATGCCATTGCTAGTCGTTCCAATACATATGATTTTGCCGGGCTGTAACATCTTTTAAACTAACGCGATAAATATTAGTGTGAAGAACTACATGTTCGTTAAACTCATGATCGTTATTGCCCGAATATTTTCTCATAATTGCAAGTAATGCCTTTTTCTTAATTTCATCATTTGTGATTAATTCAGCTTTCCCATTTCCAATTATTGAACGAAATTTTGTGCCCCAATTGCATGCCTGTTTGTTTGAAAACACCTCCCCTCCATAATTCACTTCGAAGCATACATTTGGGTTGTTGGCAATCATTTCTACCTTCTTACCTTTTTGAGATCCATGAAAATATATAAAATCATCATCATATCCGTAATTAACAGTTACAACGTAGGGCATATTATCATTAGCCATACTTAAATTACAGAATTTTCCATTATTTAAAACTGTTTGTATTTGTAACTTGATTTGTTCTATTGTGAAGCTATTTTTCATAATACCAATTATTTAAATTTCATCAAAAAATATAATATAATTCAACCCTTACAAATATATTAATAATGAATTATAGATTAGATTAAATTATTAAGTATGAGTAAATTTATTAATTTTGCAGTCTTATTTATAATAATTCTAAATAGGAATGTAATGAAGGAAGATAAGGAAAACGAAAATATATTAGAAGAGGTTACATCCAGTGAATATAAATACGGATTTTTTACTGATATTGAGACAGAAACAGCAACCATTGGTCTTACTGAAGATACTGTTAAATTTATATCTGAAAAGAAAAACGAACCTGAATGGCTACTCGAATTTAGATTAAAAGCATATCGATACTGGTTAACAATTAAAGAGCCTGACTGGGCTCTGCTTAAACACCCGGTGATTGATTATCAGAATATTATTTACTATGCTGCTCCAAAGCAGAAAAAAAATCTTGAAAGTTTGGATGAAGTAGATCCTGAATTATTGGATACATTTAACAAACTTGGAATTTCGCTGGACGAGCAAAAAATGCTAACCGGTGTTGCAGTAGATGCTGTTATCGACAGTGTAAGTGTAAAAACAACATTTCAGGATACTTTAGCAAAACATGGTATAATTTTCTGCTCATTTAGTGATGCCGTACATAATCACCCGGAACTTGTAAAAAAATATATGGGGACAGTGGTTCCACATACCGACAACTATTTTGCTGCTTTAAATTCAGCAGTATTCAGTGATGGGTCATTTTGTTATATCCCAAAAGGGGTTAGATGCCCAATCGAGTTAAGCACATATTTCAGAATTAATGCTGCAAATACTGGTCAATTTGAACGAACACTTCTTGTGGCTGATGAAGGCTCATACGTAAGCTATCTTGAAGGGTGTACAGCACCTCAGCGCGATGAAAATCAGCTTCATGCTGCCATTGTCGAAATTATCACACACGATAATGCAGAGGTAAAATACTCAACAGTTCAAAACTGGTATCCTGGTGATAAAAATGGCAAAGGTGGCATTTACAATTTTGTAACCAAAAGGGGACTATGTAAAGGAGTAAACTCTAAGATTAGCTGGACTCAGGTTGAAACCGGATCGGCAATAACATGGAAATATCCCAGCTGTATATTACTTGGTGACAATTCCATTGGTGAATTTTATTCGGTAGCTGTAACAAATAACATGCAGCAAGCAGATACTGGTACAAAAATGATTCACATCGGCAAAAATACCAAGAGCACAATTATTTCAAAGGGAATCTCAGCCGGAAGAAGCAATAATAGCTACCGTGGCTTGGTTCAGTTTTCGAAGAAAGCAGATAATGCCCGAAATTTTTCACAATGCGACTCACTTTTATTGGGCGATAAATGTGGTGCACACACATTTCCATATATTAAAAACAACAATAAGTCTTCAATTATTGAACACGAAGCAACCACTTCAAAAATATCCGAAGATCAGTTATTCTATTGCCAGCAACGTGGTATTGATACGGAAAAATCGATTGGACTGATTGTAAATGGTTATGCCAAAGAAGTACTAAATAAGCTTCCCATGGAATTTGCCGTTGAAGCACAAAAATTACTCGCTATCACTCTCGAAGGAAGTGTTGGATAGTAATATCAAGATAAGAGAGAAAAGAATAAAGATATAATACATAATAGGTCAAAAAAATTTTGACAATTGCAAATAATTAGAACATATGCTACTAAATATAAAAGATTTACATGTTTCCATTAATGGAAAAGAAATTCTAAAGGGTTTGAACCTTGGTGTAAATTATGGTGAAGTTCATGCTATTATGGGGCCAAATGGTACCGGAAAAAGTACCTTGGCAGCTGCCATAACCGGTCGCGATGGATACGAAATAACTTCAGGAGAAATAATATATAAAGGTCAAAATATTATTGATCTGCCCCCGGATGTGAGAGCCAATGAAGGAATATTCCTAAGCTTCCAGTATCCTGTTGAAATACCAGGTGTTAGCATTACAAATTTTATGCGCACAGCATTAAATTCAAAACGTGAATTTTTAGGAGAGGCACCAATCCCTGCAGGTGAGTTTTTAAAAAAGATGGAGGAAATGAAAAAGCTTGTCGACATCCAATCAAAACTAACCAATAGGTCTGTAAACGAAGGGTTTTCAGGTGGTGAGAAAAAGAAAAATGAAATCTTCCAAATGGCTATGCTTGAACCTACCTTTGCAGTACTTGATGAAACCGATTCGGGATTAGACATTGATGCACTAAAAGTAGTTGCCAATGGTGTTAATGCGCTTCGGTCAGAAAAAAATGCATTTGTTGTGATTACACATTATCAGCGCCTTCTTGATTACATAATTCCTGATTTTGTTCACGTAATGTACGATGGCAAAATAGTTAAATCGGGTGGAAAAGGATTAGCATTCGAGCTTGAGGAAAAGGGTTACGACTGGATTAAAGAACAAGAGCTTAACAGATAAATAATATGAGTTTATCAACAGAAACAAAAAATACTTTTGAGTTATCTTTGACTAATACATTCAAGGACAACAAAAATGGAATTTTTCATTCACCTCACAAAAAGGTGAATGAATCAAGAAAAGCAGGTATAAAATACTTTGAAAAAATTGGACTCCCTACAACTAAAAGTAATAACTGGAAAAGCACAAACCTACATAGTGTTTACGAACAAAAATTCGATATTGGCGATGATAAACCATTATTCGATAAGGAGATAAATGAAATATTTCACTGTAACGTTCACGGTTTTAATACAAATGTATTTGCACTCCTAAACGGATGGTATTATAGTTCTGAGGAAACCCAGCTACAAATTCTTGAGGATGGAATAGTCGTGGGAAGCATTATTGAAGCACAAAAAAAATATCCAGAGATTTTTGAAAAGCATTTCAACGAAATAGCAAAGACCAACAATAATGGTTTAAGTTCAGTAAATGCTGCTCTTTTTACAGATGGTTTATTTATATATGTGCCTGATAATGTTAATTCGCAAAAGGCAGTTCAGCTAATTAAGATGGTAAATCGTGACATTAGCACCATGATTAATACCAGAAATCTAATAATCCTGGGTAAAAATAGTAGCTTATCCTTTCTACATTGTGACGATTCAATAAATCAGCATTCCGGATTCCTAGTTACTAACACAGAAGTATTTCTAGGTGAAAATGCCAGTCTGGATCTATACAAACTTCAAAACCTAAATAACAATACCACACTTGTAAATTCTACATTTATACAACAAGAAAAAACAAGCACACTAAATGTTAATGTGTTGACTTTTAACGGAGGAATAATTAGAAATGAATTTATGGTTGATTTAATTGGTGAAGGCGCAGATGCCAACATTAGTGGAATGTATTTAATGGACGACAATCAGCACGTTGATAATCAGGTAAAGGTTTTACATTCAGCCCCAAATTGCACAAGTTCTGAACTATTCAAAGGTGTACTTGACGATAAGGCATCGGGTGTATTTAATGGATATATTTATGTTGCTAGGGATGCACAGAAAACAGTAGCTTTTCAAAAAAATGCCAATATATTGATGACATCTACAGCATCAATCGACAGTATGCCGTTTCTGGAAATTTATGCTGATGATGTAAAATGTAGTCATGGAGCAACTGTTGGCCAGCTCGATAAGGATGCACTCTTTTATTTAATGCAACGTGGAATATCAGAAAACGATGCTAAACTACTCTTGATGTATGCATTTATTACTGAAGTAACTAATAAAATTAGTATTGCAGCCTTAAAAGATAGCATTGACGATATGGTTAAAAAACGTTTACGCGGCGATCTGTCGATCTGCGACAAATGTGTATTACATTGCTCAAGACCAGACATTCCTGTTGAATTTGAAATTGACATGAGTAAAATTTAATGTCATGCCTCTTGAACTAACCAAAATAAGAAACGACTTTCCAATATTATCCCAGAAGGTTCATAATAAACCACTGATATATTTCGATAATGGAGCCACCACACAAAAACCTTGGGAAGTAATAAATAGAATTTCTGAATATTACAAAACAGAGAATAGCAATGTTCATCGAGGTACACACTATTTGAGTCAGGTTGCAACCGATCATTTTGAAAATGCCCGCAAATATATTTCAGAATTTATCGGAGCAAGTAATCAACGAGAATTAATTTTCACGAAAGGTGCTACTGAATCGATTAATTTGGTTGCAACAGCAATGTCTGATTATATTAATCCTGATGATGAAATAATTATAACAGCTATGGAACATCATTCAAACATGGTTCCATGGCAACAGCTTTGTTTAAAACGAAAAGCAAATCTCAAGCATTTAACAATTCAACCTGATGGATCACTCGATTTAAATAAGTTGGAAAGACTTATAAGTCCATCTACAAAATTACTAGCAATTAGTCACATTTCTAACGTACTTGGCACTATCAACCCAATAAAGGAAATTGTACGAATAGCACACAAACACAATATTCCGGTATTGGTTGATGGAGCTCAGGCAATAGCACATATTAAAGTTGATGTACAGGAACTGGATTGCGATTTTTATGCTTTTTCAGCCCACAAGGCATATGGCCCCATGGGTATGGGAGCACTTTATGGAAAGGCTGAATGGCTCGATCGTTTATCGCCTTATCAATTCGGAGGTGAGATGATTAGCACCGTAAGTTTTAGCAAAACCACCTTCAATGAAATTCCATATAAATTTGAAGCGGGAACTCCGGATGTAGCAGGAGCACTAGGCATGGAAGCCGGGTTAAGGTATATAGATAAACTTGGGATTGACAACATAAGAAAACATGAAGATGAGCTTCTGGAGTATGCTACTGCTAAAGTACAAGAGTTAGAAGGCGTAAGTGTAATCGGTGAATCCAATGATAAAACTGCAGTATTATCCATTGTAATCGAAGGTATTCATCCATTCGATCTGGGAACTTTGCTCGATCAGATGGGCATTGCCGTTCGAACAGGTAATCATTGCGCACAGCCTTTGATGAGCTGTTTAAATATATCTGGCACACTACGCGCATCATTTGGATTATATAATACCAAAGATGAGGTGGATATATTTATAGTTGGTTTAAAAAAGGCAGTATCAATGTTAGTTTAAAAAAACATTTTTTAATCATGACAATCCAAGAAAAAGCACAATCAATAGTTGATGAGTTCTCAATGTTCGACGACTGGATGGACAAATATTCATACCTCATAGAATTGGGAAAAGAGCTTCCTTTAATTGATGAAAAATATAAAAATGAAACACATCTAATATCTGGATGTCAATCGAGAGTATGGTTACATGCTAAAGATGAAAATGGTATAATTAAATTTACCGCTGATAGTGATGCAGTAATAACAAAAGGAATAATATCATTATTGATCAAAGTACTATCAGGCAGTACTCCCACTGAAATTATTAACGCTGATTTTAATTTTCTTGATGAGATAGGGCTAAAGTCACATCTATCACCAACCCGGGCCAATGGTTTAGTATCGATGGTAAAACAGATGCAATTATATGCAAGGGCGTTCAAAATAAAATTAAACAATTAGCATTGTTCTTAACATTGGATAATAATTATAATAAATGAATAAAGACGAAATACGCGAACTAGAGGAAAAAATAATTGTTGTATTAAAGAACATTTATGATCCTGAAATTCCTGTAGATATATATGCGCTAGGACTAATTTATGAAATTAACATAGATGAAACGGGTAAAGTAAAGGTAGTGATGACATTAACATCTCCAAATTGCCCTGTTGCAGAAAGCATGCCTGCTCAGGTTAAAGAAGAAATTAGCTATTTGAAAGGTGTAACTGAAACTGAAGTTGAAATTTCATTCGAGCCCCCATGGGATCAGGATATGATGACTGAAGAAGCAAAATTGGAATTAGGTTTATTGTAGTCAAATTTTCATAAATTTGTTTGCTTTAAATTTATGAATTTATGCCGATACTTGGGAGTATTATAAAGAAAGCTTTTGAATTACGTAATCTACCTGTTGAGAAACAGCGTAGACAAAACAACCCCGTTGTTGCTCAAAATAAAGAGTTGGTAAAACTTATTCAAAAGTCACAATTTACTGCCATTGGCGAGCACTATAAGTTTTCAAAATTGCTTACTTCTTCAAATCTGCAAAAAGCATTTTCCGAGACTGTTCCTGTTCATGATTACCAAACAATGTATAAACGTTGGTGGTATCGCGCTTTAAACGGCGAATCGTATGTAGCATGGCCTGGTCGTGTTAAATATTTTGCGCTTAGCTCAGGAACATCCGATGCATCCAGTAAATATATTCCCATAACCAGCGATATGCTGCGTGGAATTAAACAAGTTACATTAAGGCAGCTTATTTCCACAACAAAATTAGATTTCCCCCTCGAATTTTACGAAAAAGGAATTCTAATGATTGGGGGCAGTACCCATCTTCAATATAACGGAACATATTATGAAGGTGATTTATCAGGCATTACTGCCGGAAATATTCCATTTTGGTTTCAACATTTCTATCGTCCGGGACGACGCATATCAAGAACCCATGATTGGGCCACTAAGCTTAATGAAATGGTACGTAAAGCGCCAACCTGGGATATTGGTATTCTAGTTGGGGTACCCGCATGGGTACAAATATTAATGGAAAGAATAATTGAAGAATATAAAGTTGATACCATTCACGACATTTGGCCAAACCTTGCGGCCTATGTTCACAGTGGGGTATCATTTAAACCTTACGTAAAGAGTTTTGAGAAACTTGTTGCTAAACCATTATTTTACAATGAGTCGTACCTAGCATCCGAAGGATATATTGCTTATCAAAACGGTAAGAATAGAAAAGGAATGGAACTTGTTCTTGATAACGGGATTTATTATGAGTTTGTACCTTTTAACAGCAATAATTTTGATGAGGAAGGAAATTTTCGTGAAAATCCACAAACACTAACGATTGGCGAAGTAGAAGAAGGAATCGATTATGCATTATTAATGTCGACTAACGCTGGTGCGTGGAGATACCTGCTGGGTGATACTATAAAATTTGTGGATAAAGAAAATTCTGAGATTATCATAACCGGACGAACGAAACATTTCATAAGTATTTGTGGCGAGCATTTATCACAAGAAAATATGAACCGCGCTGTTGTATTACTCCAGGATGAACTTGACATTGAAGTAAAAGAATTTACTGTTGCAGGTGTACGACATGGAAGTTTGTTTGCTCACAGGTGGTACATTGGAACCGATGATAAACTTGATAGTGATCAAGCTGCAAAAATAATTGATGGTCATTTAAAAAATCTAAATGATGACTATCGTGTTGAAAGGATGGAAGCAATAAAAGATATTTGTGTTACGGTACTTCCATCAAAGATTTTTTATGACTTCATGAAGGAAGCCGGCAAAGAAGGTAGCGCCAATAAATTCCCCAGAGTCCTAAAAAATTCACGTATCGATGAATGGGATGCGTACCTAAAGAAACACAATCTAATTGAAGATAAAGCTTAGTCCTGGCTATGGATGTTTTTATTGAAGGAACTGTTTTGGGGTTATCATTAGCCTTCCTATTTGGCTTTGGACCGGCTTTTTTTGCTTTGATACAAACTGGAATATATAGAGGATTGTTACCTGGAATACTACTCGCGTTTGGCATATTCTTAAACGATTTGTTAATAGTTACTATTTCTATTTTTGGTGCAACAAGTATTATGAGTAACTTTCAAAACTTCTCTAATATTGGTATAATTGGAGGAGTTTTATTAATAATTTTTGGTATAGTTACATACTTAAAGAAAACCGAAGTAGAAGATGCTGAAACCAATAACGATATCAAAACACCCCATGGTTTAATTTATATCGCTAAAGGATTTTTACTTAACGCTGTTAATCCATTTGTATGGATTTTTTGGATAAGTATAATCGTGGGGATTACTGCTCGATTTAATGCAGATTCAACAAAGCTTATTATTTTCTTTTCCGGAACTTTATCAGTTGTACTATTAACCGATGTCATTAAAACATTTGCTGCCAGTAAATTTAGAAGTATTGTTACCCACAAGTTCCTTATTCTGATAAACAAAATAGCTGGAATTGGTATTTCAGGATTTGGTATATTTTTGATTATAAGGACCATTTTTCATTTTTAAGATTATCGGCAATCGATTTTTTTTTGGCCATTTACATTTATAAGTGCTAACTTAATCTAATAATATCGCCTATAACTAAAAACAAACTTTATGATTATCTTTGTCACATTAAATACAGAGATAGAACAGGTGATAGGACATGGAAGAAGTAAATAGAAATAATTCACAACAAGAAAATATAATTCGCTCAAGGGGATGCTGTACTGTACGAGGGAGTGAACCGAACGATCTTTTTGTTAATCAACTACGATGTTGTAAATTAAGTGCTCATGATTGGCTATCGGAATACACTGATTCAGCCCTTAATTCTGAGTATAACATTGTTGAAGTTAGGTTTAAAAATGGAAGAAAAGATTTTTTCACCTCTCCAAAGGATATGGTATTAACTAAAGGTGAAATAGTTGCAGTTGAGGCATCTCCAGGTCACGATATCGGGATCGTAAGTTTAGCAGGGGAGCTTGTTGAAATCCAAATGAGGCGCAAGCACATTGACCCTACTAAAAAAGATATTAAACGTGTATTTCGTCATGCACGAACAACCGATATTGAGAAGTGGTTGGAGGTAATTGAGATGGAGGATAATACCATGCTTAATTCAAGAACTATAGCTGCAGACCTTAAGCTTGATATGAAAATTAACGATGTTGAATATCAGGGCGATAAAACAAAAGCCGTTTTTTACTATACAGCAAGTGATAGAGTTGACTTTAGAGAATTGATAAGGAAACTTGCAGATTCATTCAAAGTCAGAATTGAGATGAAGCAAATTGGTGTGCGACAGGAAGCTGCAAAAGTAGGTGGTATTGGTCCATGTGGTCGCGAACTTTGTTGTTCATCATATATGAGTAATTTTACCAGTGTATCAACAAACGCTGCACGAATTCAGCAATTATCGCTCAATCCTCAAAAACTTGCCGGGCAATGTGGAAAGCTGAAATGCTGTTTAAACTATGAAGTTGACGATTATATTGAAACATTACAAGAATTTCCTGATAGCTCAACACCTTTAAAAACAAAAAAGGGCAAAGCTTATTACATTAAAAGTGAGGTTTTTAGAAAAATAATGTGGTATGCATATGCTGGCGAATCAAATAATATGATGGCAATACCTATCGATAAAGTAAAATTTATACATCAACAAAACAAGAAAGGCATATTTCCTGCTGAACTTGAGGAATTTGCTGAACAAAATACTCAGGTAGATATTATTGATGAGGGTAATACAAATGATATTACAGGATATATATAGACTTTTGTGAACTTTTTTTGTGATTTAAATAATATTTGCTTTAAAATCACATTATTATAACATAATGCTTCAATATGTTTAAAAAATCGACTTATATAATTGTAATTGTTGCGTTCATCTCGATGTTAATATCTTGTAATTCAAATACTGTTTACAATCAAAGTGTTGAATTACCTACAATTGGATGGATAAGTAAAAATGCTATTGCATTTGAGGTAAATGTTGCCGATTCACTTAACAACTACGAATTTGGCATAGTTATTAGAAACACTACCACTTACAGATATAGTAATATTTATTTATTTCTATTAACGGAATTCCCAAATGGTAATGTAAGTCGTGATACCATTGAATGTATGGTCGCAAATGATGAAGGCAAATGGCTCGGAAAAGGATGGGGTGATATTAAAGAAAATAATATCCTACTCAAATCCGGATTACGATTCCCACTTACCGGTAACTACAAATTTCTTATTCAACAAGCAATGCGTGTTGATACCTTGAAAGGAATAGTTGATATTGGTTTATACATTATTAAAGAAGAAACATCTAATTAATGGATCAAACATAATAGAGCAATATTACAATGGCAGATAATCATCCACAAAAGAAGAAGTTTTTAAACTACATTATCAAATTATGGCTCTTATGGGCAATAATGCTAGGCATAGTTATTATTATTTTTTACGGAATTATTGCTGAATGGTTTGGTACAATGCCAACATTTGAAGAGTTGGAAAATCCCAAAAGTAATCTGGCATCAGAAGTATTTTCATCCGATGGAGAATTACTTGGCACTTACTTCATCGAAAATCGATCAAATATTAGTTATCGTGAAATTTCTCCAAATCTAATTAATGCACTTCTTTCCATCGAGGATATTAGATTCGAAAAGCATTCAGGTATTGATGAACGAGCTTTGATGCGAGTAATTTATGGAGTATTAACCGGAAATCACAAGGGTGGAGGAAGTACCATTACTCAACAACTCGCAAAAAACCTTTATCCCCGTGGTGAAAGGTTAACAAAATCACAACTTGTTATAAGGAAATTTCAGGAATGGATAACTGCCTTAAAACTCGAAAGATACTATTCAAAGGAAGAGATTATTGCGATGTATCTGAATACTATTACATACGGTCATAATACATATGGAATTAAATCGGCAACCACATCATTTTTCGACTGCTCACCTGATTCACTAAATATTCAACAAGCTGCCTTAATGGCCGGAGTAGTAAATAAACCTACCAGATATAGTCCCATTTCAAATCCCGAAAGGGCTATAGTACGTAGAAACCTGGTGTTAAAACAAATGAATAAATACGGGTTTATTTCTATGCCAGATTATGATTCTATTAGCAAACTACCATTAGGTGTTTCTAAATATTCAATGCGCGATCATAATCAAGGATTGGCAACCTATGCAAGAGAATATTTACGTGGTGAACTAAAAAAATGGTGTAATACACATTACAAACCCGATGGTTCAGAGTACAACTTATATAAAGATGGATTAAAAATTTACACTACCATTGATTCTAGAATGCAACGTTATGCCGAAGAAGCTGTTCGCGAACATCTATCGCTTGAATTACAACCCGCATTTTATAATCATTGGAAGGGTCAAAAAAACGCTCCTTTTGACTTTGAAGATGATGAAGCTGAAGAGTCCATTGAAAGAATAATGTTACAATCGATAAAAAGAAGTGAAAGATATCGCAGAATGCGCATTACCGGAACTCCTATGGATTCAATATTATTAAGCTTTAGCATTCCAACAGAAATGAGGATATTTAGTTGGAATGGATCCATTGATACCATAATGACGCCGTTGGATTCGATATCATATTACAAATATATATTGCAAGCCGGATTACTTTCTATGGAATCGCGAACAGGTTTTGTACGTGCTATGGTTGGTGGTATTGATTATCAGTATTTTAAATTCGATCATGCCATACAAGGAAAGCGACAGGTAGGTTCTACTTTTAAACCATTTCTGTATACTTTGGCAATGCAAGAGGGTGAGTACTCACCTTGTTATAAGGTTTCAAACATATCATATAGTGTTGAACTTGATGATGGTACTTATTGGACTCCCAGAAACTCTGGAAAGGAGCGAATTGGAGAAGAGGTTACTCTTAAATGGGCACTTGCAAATTCCAACAACTGGATCTCGGCACATTTAATTAGCCTTTTTTCAGCACAATCAGTAAGACAAATGGCCCGTAAAATGGGTGTAACATCGGATATTCCTGCCGTACCTTCCATAGCTCTTGGCACACCCGACTTATCTTTATATGAAATGGTTGGAGCCATGAATACCTTTGCTAATAAAGGGGTTTATGTTAAACCTACTTTTATTACAACAATTGAAGACAAAAACGGAAATCTGCTTGAAAGATTCGTTCCTGAAAAAACGGAGGCAATGAGTGAAGTTACTGCATACAAGATGCTAAAACTAATGGAAGGAGTGGTAGAAAGTGGAACTGGTAATAGATTGCAATGGAAATATGGGTTTCAGAATCCAATTGCCGGCAAAACCGGAACTACTCAAAATCAATCGGATGGTTGGTTTATGGGAATTACTCCTGACCTTACAACAGGTATTTGGGTTGGAGCTGAAGATCGCAGTGTTCACTTTAGAACTATTTCACTTGGGCAGGGTGCAAATATGGCTCTTCCCATTTGGGCACTATATATGATCAAGGTATACGCTGATCCATCGCTGGGCATTAGCATGGGTGAATTTGACAAACCCATGAGAGATGTTATGATTGAGTTCGATTGCGAAAAGTATGATCGTAAATACAAAAACAGTTCATTAGACCAGCAAGGTGCTGATGAATTTTAACCCAATATCTTAGAATCTGGGTTTAATAGTCTATAAAAATAATGCTCCGAAATAGTATCTGTAAATTTCAGAATAACAAAAAACTATATTTGCTAAAAAATAACAAAGAATGACTGAAGTTGGAATAAAATTAGAATTTGGTAACTGTTTGCATTGTTTTAAACGAGCACCTCTTTTCAATTTACTTACTAATGAAGAACTAAGAATTATTAACTGCCATCGCACTGAAGTAGTATTTAATAAGGGTGAATTAATACATAAAAGTGGCACTCAAAGTAGTCATGTATTGTCGTTCAATACAGGCCTTGCCAAATTATATATTGAGGACCATAAGGGTAGAAATAAAATAATAAAACTTATAAAGGCACACGATTTTTATGTTTCTCCTGGCGTTTTTAGCGATAACCGACATCACTTTTCCATAAAAGCATTAACTAAAAGTACTGTATGCATGATAGAATCTGACGCCTTTAAACAGCTAATGCAGGTAAATTCTAAATTTGCGTTCGAGTATATTAGTTTGATGAATACCACATTGTTAGAGATTACTGAAAAAATGCATAACCTGGTACGTAAACATAACACCGGAAAACTTGCTGAAACAATACTTTATCTTGAAAAAGAAATTTATAAGGAGAATCCATTTACAATAAATCTGAGTAGCTCAGATGTAGCTGACTTATGTGGTGTAGGTAGAGACTCGGCGATACGGATATTAAATGATTTTAATAATGAGGGCATAATAGAATATAATAAAAAAACCATAAATATCCTTAACCGATCACGGTTGGAAAGTATTAGTGAAAATGGATAGGCATTCATAACCCTGTTCTTAAATCTTCAATTTTATTCAACTGGGAGTTATACCAACTAAACATCAAAATGAGCCTTATAATGTGTTTCTAGTGTTATTTTTAATATTAATTTCAAATCCATAAAAAAATCGGATATACCTAGGTATATCCGATTTTTTTATGGATTTGAAATTAATATTAAAAATAACACTAGAAACACA
>JABMPH010000228.1 GCA_013203805.1 Bacteroidota bacterium
ATTGAAATTCAGTACTTTAATATACTAAAAATTCTGCTTTTTCTATGTTAAATAATCACTTTTCTTAGGTCGAACTCAGGTTTATAATTGGTAGCTCAAGTGAAAACATTAAAGCAACTTCAACTTTTCAGTTAAATAAAGAAATTATAGTAGAAAAGGTTCATAAAGTTTTAGTTCCTCAAATTACCATTAAAGAATTAACTCACTAAAATATAAAGTGATTTATTCATTATTTTGAATTGTTTAAATCTATAATTTCTAGATGTCTAATTTCGCCACCTGTGGTTCCGGTTTGTATGCCATAATAAAGAACCACAAACGAAAATAGTATTGTTATTAAAGCAATGATTTTTGAATATGACTTTTTTTTCCAATTCACTATCAAACCAATTAAAGAAAATAGCCCCAAAATATAAAGAAATGCTAAAAATACTAAAGCGATTTGTTGGTGTGTTGATATAACACGATTGTCAATTTCTTTAATTCCTTCTAATAATTGTTGAGCATTTTCACCCGTATAAAAAGTATAAAGACCAATGATAGCCCCAATAATAAATATAATATATGCTAACCTTTTAACAATTTCTGACCTGAATAAGAATCCGCCAACCATAACGATGAATCCAAGAATAACAAATGTTATAGGTAAATGGTTAAGTATTAAATGTAAATGTGCATTGTTCATACAACTATATTTAAAAATATTATTTTATAATTATTTTTCTTACCAACATTTATACACGCTAAGCGTGCACTAAAAGCTGTAATTTCTATTGCATTTGTCGTAACTATTGTTCCTCTAATAAAACTTGTTTTAGCTCTCTAATTTCAAAGAATCACATGTACAAGCAACTCTACACTCAAATTTTTGACTTAAGTTCATTGCCGTTAAACGACTAGTTCTTTTATCAATACATTTTTCACAATTAGAAAACAAGCCTAAATCCCAGACATCAGCAAATACTCGGCCTGAATTTAGCTCTATACCATATTCTAAAACTGTTTCTAATGAATAAATATTTGGTGGCGTAAAATTACCCGATTCCATTAATAATTCCATTGCTCCATTACCTGCTCTTACTGGTATTACAATGCAACATTCAACTCCAACACTGAAGGCAAAATCAATGGATTGTTTTGCCCAATACACGCCTTCTGATTCGGAAAGAAATGGAGGCCTAAGTAAAACAAAAGCTCTTGAAGAAATTCTATTTTTACTAAGAAAATCAACCGCCGTTTTAAAATCATCGAGGGTCATTTGCTTATTAAGCTTAAGAAGCACCTCAGGATGTACCGTTTCTAATCCAATTGCCACTTGCAATTCAGGCTTTATCATATCCCTAAAACGAAGACATTTTTCATTGATAAATTTTGGGTGACTTTCAACAATTACTGTGTCAAAATTATGTAACAGGGAAGCAATTCGATTGTAGTCTTCTTCAGAGATAGCCTTGTTATCAAAAAAACTTCCACTATTGTATAACTTCAAATGTTTAACTTCAGGCATTTGTGCCAGTGCCCATTCAATTTGATTAGGAATAGCACCAACAGGAACTGGTTTATCTGTTGTGTTTTTCCACAAATCACACATTAAACAATGAAAAGGACATTCCTTGTTCGTAAGAAAAATGGTTGCAATATCTTCAATTTTTCCTGAAGCTGTACGCTCTTTTTCAACTAACCAAGAATAAGGTTGTCGTGTATCAACAGCCATTTTCTTTCCTCGGTTAGAAACTATCCATTTACCATTGATATTTGTATCATGGTTTTTACTCATACTTTGACAGAAACTCTTTTCTGTAATCTAGTTCTTTTTCAGGAAAATGCTTTTTAAAATCATTAGTAGAAGCTACACCATGTTGAAAACGTCTTTTCTCAAAAATAGGCATGTCAATCCCTGTAATAGCTTTAACTCCAGCAGCTACTATTTGTCCTTTTAAGTCATATAATTTTTTATGATCCCAATTGGTCATATCAATATAAGGAATTCCCTCTGAAATTTCAATTACATTAGGAAGTGTATATGGGCTAAACCCTTCAAATTCAAGTTTATCCGCAGGAGAAAAGGTTCGCATATATCCTCTACTTAATCCACCTGAATAGGTTAATGAGTGTTTAATTGACTCTACACCCCAACCTTCATGATACAGCATTAGGTTATTAAGGACACTACGTATTGTTAATTCTGGATTTTCTTCAATTGGATAATCCTTTAAATTTTCGTCACCTCCGTCTCCGTCAATCAAATATTTCCAATCTGGATAACGTAATCTAATACCTTGGACTAGAGCCAAATTCATTGTTGCACACTCAATATCAAGTGGTTTATAATCTTCAACAACACTAACAGCCTCTTTCCAGTTCAACGCTTTATAATCTAACTCAATAGGTTCAAGAAATAATTCAAGATCCAAAGTTTTTAGAAATTTTCGGGCTTGCAATAAATCTGCGCCATCTCCATCAATAGAAAGTGTAAACGCTTTTAACCTTGATGGACTTTCACCTAATTCTTTTAGCGCATGATACATTAACAAAAAAACAGATCCGCTATCAATTCCTGCGGAAAAAGCAACTCCAATTGGACCTGTTTTAGCACGAAACTGTAGCCATTTTTTAATTTCATTGTATACTTCACCTATATAATCTTTCCCTATTTGTTCTATGCTACTAGAGGTGTATTTATTACGCTCAGGTGTGAAAAATCTACTATATACAGGATTTGGGTCCGGGCAACCTAACAGTTCAATTTTTGTAACATAATGCGCTGGCGCCATTCGTGTATATGATGGGCGAAACTGGTCATCTAAACCTTCTTTTTTAAGATATTCATAAATAACATCAATGCGTTCAGCAATCACCAACTGAGGACCAACTGCCCTTTTGGCTATAAAATAACGTATCGGTCGGCCAATTGATCTTGCCATGTGTATTATTTTTCCTTCAACAGAAATAAGAGAGAATTGTCCATCAATTTTGCGAACAGCTTCCACATCACCAGACTTAACAATTTCAACAGCTTCTTCATGTGTCATATTA
>JABMPH010000229.1 GCA_013203805.1 Bacteroidota bacterium
CTGCCAATAATCGAAAGGCTATCTTCAGGAGCAATCTTATAATCAACCTGTGCCACTTGCCACTCAGTCATTTTATCAATGATATGTTGATGTGTAATGCTTTTAGAACAAAATATTACTTCATCAATATCATAAATTCTAATTATATCGACCACCTGCGAAAAGGCCCCAATAAAATTACTATCACTATCTAACTTGTCACTACTATTTACAAGACCTACAAATTCGGGCTTGATATATGATTTTTGTAGTAGCCCTTCAACCCGCCTGGCTTCTTCCGAATCCCCAATCACGATGAACCGTTTATTTGCATTATCACCAATTTGAATCCAGCTAACTTTAAATAAGTGTAGAATAAATCTTATTGCAGGTAATATAATAATCCCCCACAATGTGGCTAACAATATTAATGCTCTTGAAAATCTCAAGCTTTCTGGAAGTAATGCATATAAAACAAGTATAAATATTGTCCCCGCTGCCAGCCCAGTTATAGATTTTTTAATTCTAATTGGGTGATCGTAACCCCCTGCTAAATAAATTGATATAAGCCATATTACAACATAAGAGGGAATTATATAATAGATTAACTCAATAGGGTAATTACCTCCTTCTGTATAAATCTGGGTTCGCCCCCATAATTCCTTAATCAAAATTGTTCCAAGGAACAAAGCAACTCCATCCAAAATTGGTAATATTAATTTATCCCAAAGTCGGGTTAACAATGCAATGAAAGCTCTGAAATAAATGGCAATATTTATAAGGAAAGTAAAGAGTTTAGCATTTTTTTGTGTGAAATGCTTTTTGGCAAATATTACCATTGCATTATAAAATACCAGCACATAATTTACACTTCCTTTTTTAGTACTCTCACCCTTATAATGAATGATTCTGGTTTCGGGGAAATAGTAATTTGAATAACCAGCTTTTATAATTCGGTAGCTCAGATCAATATCTTCACCATACATAAAAAATGATTCGTCAAGTAGTCCAACTTCATCTAACGCTCTCTTTCTAAGCAACATAAACGCTCCTGGAAGTATTTCAATTTTATGTATGCTATCTTTATCAAGATGTCCTAAATGGTATCGCGCAAAGCGTTTACTATGAGGAAACAGGCTACTAATCCCAAACATTTTATAAAAAGCAGTGGAGGGTGTTGGTAGTCCGCGTTTCGATTCAGGCAAAAAATTCCCAGCTCCGTCAAGCATTTTAACGCCAAGTGCACCCGCATCAGAGTGGGTGTCCATAAAGTTAATTATCTTTTCAAATGTATCATGTTCAACAACAGTATCAGGGTTTAGCAGAAGAATATATTCTCCAGTAGATTCAACTATTGCCTGATTGTTGGCAACGGAAAAACCAACATTTTTTTTGTTGGCAATTAATTTTACTTCAGGATATTTTTTTTGAACCATCAGGTTCGAGCCATCAATTGAATCATTATCCACAACAAAAACCTCTCCCTCAATACCTTGTAATGCTTTCCGAACTGAGTTAAGGCATTGATCGAGAAAATATTCTACGTTGTAGTTAACTATTACTACTGATAACTTCATATCTGGACTCAAAAAAATTCATGCAAATTTACATCAGACAATATTAATAAGTAAATCTGATGTTGAATATACCCAATAAACTATTAAATTTAAAAACTTTTAGGTTGAAACGAAAAGATTTGAATTTTGTTACTAATTGAATTAGTAAATAATTATTAAATAAATGAAAATAAAAGTAATCTCATGCAACCAAATCACCGATAAAATACCCTTTAATAACAAATATATTAGGCATTATAAACCAGCAGACTACACATATTCGAAAAGAAAAGGAACATGACCTTGTTGAAGGTTGCTTAAATAATGATCGTAAGGCTCAAAAGGAACTTTACGAAAGTTATTGTAATGCCATGTATTCATCAGCTTATAGAATTCTAAACAATAGGGAATTAGCAAGTGATGCAACCCAGGAAGCTTTTATTCAGGTTTTTAAAATTCTTGGACAATTTGAATTTCGATCGTCGTTAGGTACATGGATTAAAACCATTGTAATACACACTGCACTAAAAATATTACGCAAACAGAAAACCTTTGTATTTGATGACCTGAGTGATACGATTAGCCATGTAGTGTGGGAAGAGCCTCTCAGTGGTGAGCATCTGGAAAAAGCTATTTTATCAATGCCTACTGGATATAGAGCTATATTTTTGTTGATTGAAGTTGAGGGTTATAAACATAAAGAAGTGGCTCATATGCTAAAAATAAGTGAAGGAACTTCAAAATCACAGCTCTTTCATGCAAAAAAATATTTAAAAACATTGTTATCAAGTTGTAATAATTAATGAAAGAAATAAACCGACATATACTTATTAACGGACTTTCAGATTTACCTGAGCATAAGGCACCATTTGTAATATGGGAAAACATTGATGCGATGATGTTTAGCATTCCTATCCAAGCTCTTCCTGTGCATAAACCACCAACCACAATATGGGCTGCTATTGAAACAGGAATTTCAGGTTCAATGTTTTCAAGAAAACTAATTATTAGATCTGTAATTATTTTATTGCTTCTGTTAATAGCTGGAGGTACAAATCATTATATAGGAAATCATAGTAACAATAATAATATAAAAAACGAAATACCTTCTGAGCAATCAAGCATTATTCCAAGCACTTATATTGAGGATTCTGATAACACCGAATTCACCAAGATTGAAGAAAATAATTATTCCAAAACAATTACGAATCCTAATATTGAAAACAAACTACTTCCAGAAAGTAGTATTTCAGATAATTCTATATTAAATAATGAGTTAGAAAATAATAATGAGATAGTCAGCAGTATTGAATCCAGACTTTTACTAAGTCAAAAAGCCCTGTTGCCAAAAAACTTCAGCAAAGCTCTAAATAATTATATGGAATCATTAATTCCAGTAAATAATAATCTATCAGACTATGAGGGAAATATGCCTAATATTATACCTCAATATTGTGATTTTAATCAAGTTGAAAAAAGCATTGTATTTGGCCCCGGAATAGATTATCAATATTTTTTGAGTTCATCTATTCCTGAGAACACAACAATGAAATATTGGGTTTCAGGTGATTTCAGAGCAAGGTTCCAAAGAGAAAGACTAACTATTGAGACAGGTATCGGTATTTCATTTTCTGAGGATAAAGCTAAGTTTAATTATGATTATCTAACAAATGAACTGGTTGATACATATGAATATGTTGATTCTGTTCATTTTGACCCTATTACCGGAACAACAGAGTATTTTACAACAACAGTTGAAGTATATGATTCAATACCACACATATCTAACTCTTCAGTAGTTATGCAATATACTTATTTACAAATTCCACTTATAATTGGATATAACATACTAAATACAAATACATTATGTATTAATATACATGCAGGAATAGTATATAATTCTGAGATTAATTCAAAAGAAACCCTTCCAACTATTTACCATGAAAACTCACGCATTACTTCCATTGGTTCAAATAATACTCAGCGAAATAAACAATTATTAAATATTACAGGAGGAATTGGATTTGATTGGCGGACCTCGAAAAATTTCATATTCTCATTGAGTCCTTCATTTAATTATTACACAAATCATATATATCAAAATTCCAATAGCTTAAAACAACCAATATCAATAGGTATTAGACTTGGGTTGTATTATAAATTTTAATCTCAATACAACCAAAACGCATTAAAATACCCCTTTATACTAACAGAAAGAAAAATAACATTATAAACTTGTAAAATGAAAAAACTAACCTTATTAATTTTGTTTGCTCTTGCAATCCAAACTGTATTTTCACAGTTTATTTGTGAATCACCAACTATTTTAACATCGAGCGTTGGTGGTGATGATGTAACACTTACCTGGACAGCGCCAATATATAATCAGTTTACTGTATTATCTATGGAATTAAGAGAAAATACCAATAAATCTATTGATGTGAGTCCAATGCATACCACAATAGAATATAATCAACTTGAAAGAGATTATATGGATTTACAGTTTGATTTTCCTTGTTATGATTGCGGTGGTGAAGCAGGTATAGTATCTGATGGATCATTTATCTATACATCAATGTGGAATAATGA
>JABMPH010000230.1 GCA_013203805.1 Bacteroidota bacterium
GAGATATTTCGCTTCGCTCAATATTACAAGAATCATTGTTAGGTTATTACATTCATGCATTGCCACATTTACTCATTTATGCATTTTACAATTTGTACATTTAATCATTGTTTTTTCCTTAACTTTGGTCTTTACAAAAAAACTCAAAAAAAATGAATTACGAAATACTTAATACTGAAATTACTGATGGCATTGCAGTTGTAACCATTAGTCGTCCAAAGGCAATGAATGCCCTTAACACCAGATTTTTTAATGAAATGGATCAGTTGGTAGCAGAAATATCGGCTAACAAGCATGTTAAAGTTATGATTATTACCGGCGATGGAAAAGCATTTGTGGCCGGAGCAGATATTGCTGAAATGGTAAACAAAAATGGAGAAGAAGGAACTGTGTTTTCAGAACTTGGACAAAACACTTTTAGCAGCTTCGGACGAATGGACATACCTGTAATTGCTGCAATTAATGGCTTTGCTCTTGGTGGTGGTCTTGAACTTGCAATGGGCTGCGATTTTAGGTTTGCGAATACCAAAGCTAAGTTTGGTCAGCCGGAAGTGAGTCTTGGCCTAATACCAGGCTATGCCGGAACACAACGATTACCACGTCTTACCGGGATGGGTGATGCTCTATATCTGTTAATGACAGCTGATATGATAAATGCAGATGAAGCATTAAGAATAGGTTTAGTGCAAAAGATATTCGAACCCGAAATGCTAATGGAAGAAACCCTTAAGGTTGCCAAACTGATTGCCTCAAAAGGGCCCGAAGCCATTAAGAAAGTGAAGAAAGTTGTTAGACTTGGTATGGAAATGAGTTTTACTGATGGTGAGAAATTGGAAGCCACAGAGTTTGGAACTCTATTTGGAGAAGGAAATGAGGGCAAAACTGGCATGACAGCTTTTTTAGAAAAACGGAAGCCTAGTTGGTAGTTATAATTAACAGTGAATGGTGAACTGAAAAGAGTTGTTACGCAAATAAACAAGTGTCCAAAAAATATAAATAATGGGAAGTGAAGGTTCAACCGCTGCTATGATTACCAGTTTAAGAAACAACAAAAATCTCAGGCTAAAAAGGCGAAAATTATTCAGTCGTGAAAACAGAAATGGAGGTTCTTCTAACAATATAAGTAGGCCTTTAACCTATAAGCATCTATCTGAAGAGGAATTAACAAAAGTGCGGAAAGAACTTGCCACTATTAAAAAATCTGAGAACAGAAAAAAAATTATTGCATTATCTATAACATTAGCTGTAACAACAATATTAGTACTATTGATAATTACTTACTTTGATCCGCTTTTCGAGTTTTTAAGATCCAAGTATTTTGATTTTTTGGAACCAGATTACTAGAGAATACCAAATATATTGTTGCACGCCCAGTCGGAGAACTCAATTGTGAAAGAATAATCCGTTTCTTCATTAATAATAACCATCCATTCTTTCCAGATGCCATTATAATAAGTGCCGAAGACGTAAGAATCACCATAAACAAGATTAGAAACTTGGGCAATACCGTTTTTCATGGATGTCCAACTCCAACATTTTGAGTCGATTTGCCTTACCCATAACCCAAATGAAGGTAATATAACAAAGTTTGTATCGGAAGCGCAAACCCCGACAAAATTCGCAATTATTGATATCGATACGGGACCATTGTCAATCAGGGGTAAATCAATGGTTTGTTGGCTACACATATCATCAATTAGTAGAGGATTTACAGAAGGATTAACTACACAAGTATTACATTCCGAAGACTGGTTCCATTCAATATATACTTCGGTGCTACCTGTAGTATATGCCATGTTGATTTCCTTGTTCCACATAGCTGCCAAAGATATATCTGAAATATATGAATCATCTACTTGTTTACGAATTATTCCTTCCACAGATAATGAACTAGATTGTTCACAATCACCCGACAAATTAAACTCTAAGCCTTCGTAACAGCTGCTAACTTTAAAGTTACCAATAATATAACTATCAAGGGAATACGTTGATGTGGCAATACTTAACCCGCTCGATAAACTATTTTTTACTGTATCTACCCTGTTGTATAACCAAAGACCTGTGTCGGATAAATATGAGAATAATTGAAGATCATCTCCTAATTTAACATTTGATTGAGTTTTTGGATTATATGTGCCGGCTGGAATATTAATGTTTATTTCTAACATTTCATCTTCAATAATAGCAGCCCTTTTATAATCACTATCGGAAATCTCTAAGCGGACAATTCCGGCAGGAAAAAATACAACATTGTTACTGCTCTGATTTTTTATTATTGAACTACATATTCCACCAGGTATCGCAGCTAAAGCCTTGTCTTCATTTGTGTTATAATATACTATGGTTAGATTTAACTTTCCACTAAGATAGTTAGTGTCGCTATCCAATAGTTTTGTGCCTGCAGGTATTGTTATGCTTGCCTCTTCGTTTGCCGATGAAATAGTGATGTCGTCGAAAAGCACACCATTATAAAGGTTTCCCACACTATTTAATTGATTAATATCAACCCCAATTGGTGGATCATCAATACGCACCAATTGTACTTTAACTATGTAGTCGCCCTCATTTGTTAATATGATTTCTTTTGAGGAAGAAATATATTTTTGTAATTGATATATAATTGAAAAAATAATGGGTGAATTAACGCTTGGAATATAATCTGGTAGTACTGCTAGTGTTAAGAAACCATTTCTTACAATGTACTCATCTTTTTGAATCCCGGTAATGTCAGCGATTGCATATTTTGAATTACCAACTACTTTAATTGCTAATTCACCAACGTCTCCTGACATAATATTTTCATTTGTGTTGGCATCAACAAATTGAAAATATATACTAGTTTTTTGTAAGTCGTAAGTTATTGTATCCTTCATACCATTAGAAGGGTTAGTTATTTTTTTACAGGATGTGAAACTCATGTAAAACAGTATGCATAAAAGGGAAAATGCAACTGTTATATTTAATCCATTTATTTGCCTCATTTGTACTTTGTTTATTAAAGCTAACATTACAAAGATAGAAATATCCACTGCATTATTCACAAAAAATGAAAAACTCATATAATGATTTAGTAAACAGTTTTTTAGAGTTTAGGTAAAGATTGTCTACACTTTATTTTTTTAGTGGCTACAAACTTCATACATCTCCTTTCGCTGCCATTCCGAGGGTTATCCGAATGACATAGTTCAGTATGTCAGTAGGTTTATACGCCTTATAACCTCATCAAACAAGTTGTATGAATAATGCAGGGTATATTGAATATAACTTATTTTTACTATTTTAGACTAAAATTTCATATAGAAATTTATGATTCTACGGGCGGCAATTAGCATTTTTTGTATAACAGTTTTCCTTTTTTCATGTGATGTCTCAGATAATGAGAATAAACAAAAAGCAAAAAAAAATCCAATACTCACTATTTCAAAGGATGCAGTTCTGGATAGTATATTATCAAGAAAAAAGCTCAGAGCAGCAACTGATTATGGTTCGGTAAGCTATTTAATTTATCGTGGAGAACCAATTGGTTATCAGTACGAAATGCTAAAGGAATTAACATTACATCTTGGGGTTGAACTGGAGCTGGTTATTGAATCGAACATGCAAAAAAGTATTGACATGTTAAATAATAATGAAATTGACTTATTGGCCATGGGTCTTACAGTTACCTCAGATCGAAATAATCGATTTTCATTCACTTCGCCAATTATGACCACCCGGCAAGTATTGGTTCAGCGAAAGCCTGTAGGTTATACACAAATGGAAACTGCTGATGAAATAGAATCTAATTTATTAAGAAACCCTCTGGAGCTTGCTAATACTAGTATTAACGTGCAGGAAGGAACAATATATGCAAAACGGCTAAAGACCCTAAGTAACGAAATTGCAGATACTATCAATATTATTGTTGATGATAGAGATATTGAAGAATTAATTTCAGCCGTTTCATCAGGAGAAATAGAATTTACCGTTGCCGACGAACATGTGGCAATTGTTAATGCCCGATATTTTAGAAACATTGATGTTAATACTCCACTAAGTTTCCCTCAAAAAATTGCATGGGCTGCAAAAAAGGGACAAACCGGATTGGCTGATACCATAAATTCCTGGCTTGACGAATTTAACCATACATTACGGGCAAGGCTTCTATACAATAAATATTTTAAGAATATTAGATCAAAAAAAATAGTCAATAGTCAATATAACTCATATAGCGGTGGACAACTATCGCCTTATGATGAGGAAATTAAGGAAGCAGCCAAAATTATTGGATGGGATTGGAGACTTCTTGCATCTCTGGTATATCAGGAGTCGGAGTTCAAACCTAATGTTCAATCATGGGTTGGCGCTTATGGGTTAATGCAGCTTATGCCTCATGTAATGGAAAAGTACGGTCTCGATAGTACTGCTGGCATATCTGAACAATTAGTTGCCGGTGTTAGGCATCTTGTATACATTAAGAAACAAATGCCTTCCGAAATTAATGATTCAATAGAGCAAATAAAATTCTTATTTGCATCATATAATTGTGGATTAGGGCATGTGTTAGATGCTCGTCGACTGGCTGAGAAATATAACAAAGATCCAAATATTTGGACAAATAATGTGGATAGTTGTATACTAAATCTTTCAGATAAAGAATATTATCGCGATCCTGTGGTATATAATGGATATGTTAGAGGTGCTGAGACCTACAGTTTTGTTGAAGATATTATGAGCCGATATAAGATTTATAAAGATCTCATTAATAAGTAATAAAAGTCAAATCTATTACTCTTTCTTCGACTTGTTAGATTCACCATCTTTGTTGAAACCATCTTTTTTATCTCCATCTTCGCCTATGCCGTCCTTAAATTCTTTAATGCCTTTGCCTAACCCTCGCATTAACTCAGGTATTTTTTTCCCTCCAAAAAGCAGAAGTATAATAACCACAATAATAATAATCTCAGGTGTGCCTATCCATCCGGCATAATGAACAAGTGCGATATTTCCTAGTAGTCCCATTTCCGTTTTTTTTGTTAACACGACAAAAGTAATCAATAAAACTAAGTTTTTAAATACAGTTGAATTGATATAATAATGTTGTCGTTACCTGCCAAGTGGTATTAACACTTTGCCAGACCATTGTATGCTTATATTATTGTATTTTTAATAATCAATGATCATATTTCGTAAATCAAATTTTAGTTGTGAAACAACCAACATCTTCTTACATTTGTCCCTTATATAGGAAAAAGAACAATTAAATCAAAAATTTCACATATGAAGACAAAGGTACTTTTGTTAACCATCATAATTTTTCTTGCTGGCAACATTATTGGACAAACACAACCTGATTGGCGTAAACTTCACTTCCTCTCCGAAGAGGAAATGCATACTCCTTTAAGTGCATCAAGAAGTTTCTATGTAACAGATCCGCCAGAAGGAGAAATTAGAAATGTAGCTGAGTTTGATCAAATGCAGGCAGTGCTTGTGAGATATCCATTTGGTATACCAATCGAACTAATCCGAGAGATGGCCGAAGACACAAGAGTACTTACCTTGGTTGCCAATTCTTCTCAACAACAATCGGTTACAACTACATATCAAAACAATAATGTAAACCTTGATAACTGTGACTTTTTAATAACCCCAACTGATAGTTACTGGACTCGGGATTATGGTCCTTGGTTTGTATTTGATGGAGATAACCAACCAGGTATTGTAAATTTTCCATATAACCGCCCACGTCCTAACGATGATGATATACCGATAAAAATAGCCGAGTACCTTGACATTGACCTCTATGGAATGAATTTAATTAGCACAGGTGGAAATTATATGTGCACAGGGAAAGGGATTGCCGCCTCAACCGATCTTGTTTGGGAGGAAAATCCAACACTCTCACACGAAGAGGTAGGAGGCTTTGTTAACGACTATCTTGGCAACTCATTTTATGATGTATTAGACGATCCTTTGGGTGAATATATTAAACATATCGACTGTTGGAGCAAATATCTTGCACCAAACAAAATATTGATAGGTCAGGTTCCAACAACAGATAATCGTTATCAGGATTATGAAGATTTGGCGAATTATTTTGCTTCACAAACAAGTTCCTATGGTACACCTTTTAAGGTTTACAGAGTATTTACTCCCGGCCAGGCGCCTAATACTCCTTACACAAACTCGTTAATCCTTAATAAAAAAGTTTTTGTTCCTATAACAGGAAGCCAGTGGGATGATGAAGCCATCGCAGTGTACGAAGAAATTATGCCCGGCTACGAAGTTGTTGGTGTTATGTATAATGGTTGGGAAAATACTGACGCATTGCATTGCCGTACGAAAGGTATTGCTGACATAGGCATGTTATACATTGATCATATGCCTACAATTGGGACAGTTCTATACCACCCTGAATACGAAATTACAGCAGACATAACTGCCTGCAGTGGTTCAAGTATTTATTCTGACTCTGCATTGGTTTATTATAAAATCAATAGTGGAGATTATACTTCTATAATCATGGAGCTTGAAACAGGTAATACTTATACAGGAACCATAGGAGGTGTTATGCCAAACGATACTATTTCATATTACATATATGCAGCTGACGAATCAGGAAGAAATGCAACTCAACCATATATTGGTGAACCAGATCCTTTCGTATTTAGAAACTTCTACTTACCCGTAACTGAAATTACATTTAACCCGGATACGGTAAAATTTTTAACACCCGATGACGCTCTTGATGGTATACCATTGCATATTATAAACCAAACATCAAATAGCGTTACTCTAACTTCACTAACAGAGGCTGGAAATCAATTCTCATGGTGGGTTGAGGAAATGCCCAATTTACCATATACAATTTCCGTAAACGATACATTAACTCTTAATATAATTTGTGATATCGTTGTAAACAAGGTTAATTTAGTGATTGACACAATGGTTGTTGAAACAATTCTGGAATCTTATACTGAGATTATTGCTGCTGACAGCTATCTTGTTTCAGATATTGAAGACTCAAAATTATCACTAGATATAATTGTTTATCCAAATCCATTTACTAACCAGTTGAATTTTACAATTGATAATATGGAATCGAATCAGGTATCAATTCAAATATTTGATATCAGTGGTAAGAAAGTAATTGATAGGGTTGAGTTCGTTGATGATAATATTGTTACCATAAACTTTGATGGTCAAAATGCGCTATTATCTGGATCATATTTTTACAAAATATCATCAGGCAGGATTTCTAAAACAGGAAAGCTTATTCGTGTTGATTGATCTTTGGGAAGTATAAATATAAAAAAGCTCGCATATAGCGGGCTTCTTTTGTTTTATCCAATATTCCTAATAAACTCTTCCAGGTCTGCTTCCACATCCAACCCAAGTTTTTTCTTTAGTCGATAGCGGGAACTTTTTATACTATTTGGAGCAACGTTTAATACTGATGCCATTTCTTTACTGGTCATATTAAGTTTTATGAGTGCACAAAGACGATGATCGTTGGTTGTGAGTTCTGGATTAATCTCATTTAGTTTTTGATAGAAATTACGGTTTACATCTTCAAAATACAATTTGAACACATCCCAGTCTTTGTCTGATCGTAGGCTTTGATTTATTTGTTGGGAAATACGTTTGTAGTTTGGTTTGTCATCAACAGGTGCCTTTTTTGCCATTGTATTAATATCCAACTTGATGTCTTGTAACATTGTATTTTTCTGCATCATATGCAAAGCGTGTGTACTAAGTTGTTTTGATTTGTAAAGTATTGATTGATTAAGCTCCTCTTCTTTGAGCTTACTTTTTTCCAATTCTACTTTTGCCAATTGTTTTTCCTTTTTATGAAAGAGCTCTTTTTGGTAATGTATTTGTTTGTCTTTATTCCGTTTTTGCCAAATACCAAAAAGGAGTACCAAGAACAGAAATACAATACTGGAAAACACTATTCTTTGTTTTATTTTTTCCGATTTTTCAATTTCCTTTTGGAGTTCCAATTCTGTAATTTGCTGATCTTTTTTTGCAGTTTTGTATTTTGTCTCAAGTTCAGCTATCTTTACTTGAACATCTTGTCCAATTATACTATCATGATATTGTACATACAACTTGTGAAATTGAAAGGCATTCTTATAGTTACTAGTTTCTTCATACAATAAATAGAGTTGTTTAAGTGAGGCTTCAAAAAGTAATGCAGAATTTTTTTTTTTTGATGTATTCAACGACTTAGAAAGATATATTTCAGCAGAATCATATTGCTTTGATTCTAAATATGTTTCTCCTAAGGAATAATTAACATGATTAATATCTTTTTCAGAGTTTATTGAAGTAAATATTCTTTTTGCCTTCATAAATTTGGTAAGTGCTTCATTGAACTTATTATCAGCCTTTAGAGTATTTGCCATGTTCATGTTCATTTTTCCTTCAAGTAATGGATTTTTCAAGCTTTCGGTAATTGTTAGCCCTTGTTGATATAAATACAATGAGGAGTCATTTTGTCCTTCCTGACGGTAAATTCCTGCTAGGCCCCCCAGCACTTGAGCATATATTAAGGTTTTTTTTTGATACTTCAAAATGTTTCGAGTTCTTATAAAATATTCCTTAGCTAGTTTTAGATTGCCGGTACTTGTATAAATATTTGCAATTGTACCAAGCCCACTTGCAATGCGCAAGGTATCATTTGATAATTCAAATATTTTTACAGCATTCAGGGCATATTCCAAGGCCTTTTCGTATTCACCTCTTGCTTTAAAAATATAGGATAAGTTTTTTAGTGTAGTTGCCATTTCCAGTGTATCACTAATTTTTTTGTATGTATCTAATGCTTTCTCACCAAAATCCAGAGCTATACCATAATTTCCTCTTATAATGTTTACATTGCAAATTAACATATATCCAGTACCTGTTACTGAATAGTTTTCTGTTTGTTTTTGTAGTTGAACAATACGATCTGCATAGAAAAGAACACTATCCAGTTCGCTTAAATTATAATAGCTTCTTGCACAATTCAAAAATGATTTTTGTAGCTGGAAATCATCTTGAAGCTTTTCAGATAAAGCAAGCATTTCCTTTGCATACTCAAGACTCTTTGCAGAATTCGATTTTATATATTGTTTACTTAGTTTATCGAGTAGCCCAACCCTTTTTAATGCTTCCGATGTAGAAAGTAAAGTTTCAAGACTATCAATCTTTCTACTGTCTTGTGAAAAACTTAAAGAATGATTGCCAATAATTAGGCAAATAATAAGAATTATTGTTTTCCTTGATAAGAGGATCAAGTATGCATTGAATAAATTCTGTTTCATATTAGGTGGTTTTTACCAAAAATACAAATTCGTAAGTATATACCAACCTACTTTTAAAGACGAAAACAAAAAATTATTTTGTTAAGCCTTTAACTGTAAGTAATACAGCCGTATAAGACTTATATAATTCTTTAATGCCTACTATTTGCATACCAATAAAATAATCTATGCATACTATTTGCTCACCCTAAAAATTATGTGTCGGTTAAATAGCAGCATATGTTTGTCGAAAATATTTCACAAATGAATCAGTGTATAATAAATGTTGTTGATAAGATGGTCTTCCTTGCATTTAATGAAATTGTAGAAGAGGGGAAAATTGAAGTACTAAGTATGGATGGAGATACAAAATCATTGTTTAAGCTGGAAATTAAAAAGACAAATTTTACAAATCTCCGTTTGCCATCTAAAAAAGGAAGATATAAGTTGGAAATAGAAATTGACGGACAACATATAACCAAATCAATAAATATTAATTAGAAATGCTAACTATCACCCCAAATATTAATAATAGAAAATCAAAGGTAGGAAATTTGGTCAGGCTCTGTTTCTTCTTGCTTTGGCAAGATGAAATGGAGTCGGGGTGCTAGCTTAAATAACTAAAAAATAAAAGTTATGAAAAAAGTTCTATTACTTTCACTTCTTATTACAGTTTTAATCACAGTCAGTTTTGCTCAGGTGGCAATAAACACAACTGGAGCCAACCCAAGTGCATCAGCCATCCTCGACTTATCGAGCGATAGCAAAGGCTTGTTAATTCCACGCATGGCAACAAATCAGCGCCTAATGAACACAAGTCCGGTAGTTGGTTTATTAGTTTTTGATACTGATTATAATAGTTTCTTTTATTACACTAACCAATGGGTTCAGTTAACAGCAAGTGAGCTGATGGGTATTGATGGCCTGTCTGATGCTAAAACAGATGCTGCGAGCTTGTTTATGGGTAATGGCTCTGGAACAAATGATGGTGGTACAAGTAGTATTACCGCAGTCGGAATAAACTCATTATACTTCAATACTTGGGGAACCAAAAACACAGCCATTGGAACATCGGCAATGCTCGATAATACAACAGGATACCATGGTACGGGAGTGGGATATGAAGCATTAGGTAATAACACAACAGGAATTTATAACTCCGCTTTTGGTTCAGGTGCATTGCGCGACAATACCACAGGAGAAAACAATGTAGGTGTGGGTCTTTTGGCTGGAGGTTACAATAAAACAGGCAGCAACAATACATCAATAGGAGCTTATTCAGGAACGGGAAGTTTAGGTGTAAGTGTAAGTGGTTGTGTTTATATTGGTAAAGGCGCAGGCTCATATAATAATCAGGATAACAAACTTTTTATTACAAATACTTCAGGCGGTACACCTCTGATTGGCGGTGATTTCTCAACTGATCAGGTTGATATAAACGGAACCATAAAAATTACAGGTGGCACCCCGGGAAGTGGAAAAGTACTAACCTCTGATGCAGATGGACTTTCGTCGTGGGAAACACCTGCCGCTTATGCATCGTCTATTGATGATTTAAGCGATGCTAAAACTGATGCAAGCAGCGTTTTTCTTGGAAGTGGATCAGGCATTGTTGATGATGGAACTAATAATGCAAATACAGCATTAGGAACAGAAAGCCTAAATGCTAATACAACGGGAGCTACTAATACAGCAATAGGACGATCATCACTAACATCCAATATAAGTGGAAATGGTAATACTTCCTTGGGATCTTATGCTATGTATAATAATACAGTGGGTGCGTCAAATATTGCACTTGGATCAAGTTCATTGTATAGTTTGCAAAGTAGTGGTTGGAATGTGTCTATTGGAAATTCTGCAATGTATTATTGCAAAACTGGTGAAAATAATGTTGCAATAGGTACATTATCTGATTATTATAATCAAACCGGTTCCCAAAATACAATAATAGGGTGTCAAGCCGGGCATGGAGTATTATCATATAATAAATCAGGAAGTGTTATGATTGGATACCAAGCAGGATATAACGAAACAGGAAGCAATAAACTTTATATTGAGAATTCAAACTCAATAACCCCCCTAATTGGTGGAGATTTTTCCACAAACCAAGTTGATATAAACGGAACTATAAAAATTACCGGTGGTTCTCCTGGTGGTGGTAAAGTGCTTACATCTGATGCGGATGGTGATGCTACTTGGGAAACCCCGGCAGTATACGCTTCTCAACTAAACGATTTAAGCGATGCGATTTGGGATGGAGCAAGTATTTTTATTGGCGATCAAGTAGGTACTACCGATGATGGAAATAATTATAATACAGCACTTGGTGATGAAGCATTTAAAGCTAATACCTCTGGACAACGAAATACAGCTGTTGGTTATAAATCGCTGATTGCTTCCAATGGAGGAAGTAATAGTGCAATTGGTTTCTACGCATTGGGTGCAAATACTTCTGGTGATTATAATACAGCTGTTGGAAGTAATACTATTTATAGTAACACCACAGGAAATTATAATACTGCACTCGGATATAATGCCTTTTATTCCGGAACTTATTCAAACTCCACTGCAATTGGATATAATGCTTCAATAAGCGGAAACAACCAGATTCATCTTGGAAACACATCCATCACGGAAATAAAAGGACAGGTTTCTTTTACAACATATTCTGATGGAAGAATTAAAGAGAATGTTAAGGAA
>JABMPH010000231.1 GCA_013203805.1 Bacteroidota bacterium
ACATGGCCCTCAACCATGCGCGTCTACCATTTCCGCCACCTGGGCTAAATTTCGGAGGTGCAAAAATAATCAAAATATAAAACCTGTTCTAAAATAATCATCATTATTTTGACACTGTTTTATTGATTTTTAAAAAGGAATATTCGTTAATCTGCTGCTTTTTTCAATTCCAACTAATTTTCTAAACAGAAATTTCTAATTTTATGCCCAAAATATTTACCTGATGTTTACAGAAAAAGATTTAGTGCAAATTGCTGAAAAAGGGTTAACCCCTGAAAAAATTGAAACCCAGATTGACAACTTCAAAGTTGAGTTTCCATACATAAACCTATACGCTCCGGCAACTCCCGGCAACGGACTAAATAGTTACACCGAAGAAAAAGTGAAAGAACTTGCCAATTACTTTGATGATAATTATAAGGATTATGAAATCCTGAAATTTGTTCCTGCCTCCGGTGCGGCAAGCAGAATGTTTAAACACCTTTTCGAATTCAGACAATCGTATAATAATACTGATAAAGCAATCAAAAAATACAATTCTGATCAAAGCTTTAACTCTGTTCATTATTTCTTTACAAACATAAATAAATTTGCATTTTATGGTCAGTTAAAGAATCTTATGGCTAATGATGGACTGGAACTAGACAATCTAATTAGCAAATATGATTTCAATCCAGTGCTTGATTATTTTATTACTGATAAAGGAATGAACTATGCTAGCTTTCCAAAGGGCTTACTGTTATTTCACGATTACCCCGATGAGCCAAGAACTTCTGTTGAGGAGCATTTAGTTGAGGGCGCTAATTATTCCACAGATAAAGATCGTATTTCCCGTGTTCACCTTACTGTTTCACCCGAACATCAAAACAAATTTGTAAAGAAAGTTGAGGGAAAGAAAGGTAAATATGAAGAAAAATATGCAGTAAATTACAGGGTTGATTTTTCTCAGCAAAAGCCTTACACCGATATCATTGCAGTAACTCCAGAAAATGAACCATTTAGAAACAATGATGGATCATTACTTTTCAGACCCGGTGGGCATGGAGCATTAATTGAAAATTTAAACGACCTGAAAGGCGAAATTGTTTTCGTTAAAAACATCGACAATATAGTTCCCGACAGATTACGAGACACTACATATGTATACAAAAAAGTAATAGGAGGATTACTTCTTAAACTACAAGCCCAAACTTTTGATTATCTCGATATACTCGACAGTGGAAATGCAACGGAAGACGAACTAAATCATATCCTAGAATTTGCAAAAAATGATCTGATGATATTCATGCCTGATGCCTACGAAGGTTATGACGAAATGGAAAAAATTGATTTTCTATACAATAAGCTTAACAGGCCAATGCGTGTTTGTGGTATGGTAAAAAACGAAGGCGAGCCAGGTGGTGGTCCGTTTTGGGTTATTGATGAAGATGACAATAAATCGCTCCAAATTGTTGAGTCGTCGCAAATGGATATGAACAATGAACTTCAAAAAGAAATTGTATCAAAATCAACTCACTTCAATCCTGTTGATCTTGTTTGTGGAGTAAAGGATTTTAAAGGCGAAAATTTTGATCTTAAAGACTTTATTGATCCTCTAACAGGTTTTGTTTCACTAAAATCTCAAAACGGTCAATCGCTGAAAGCCCAGGAATTACCAGGTCTTTGGAATGGAGCTATGGCTGACTGGATAACGGTTTTTGTAGAGGCCCCAATTATTACATTTAATCCGGTAAAAACCATTAACGATTTATTGCGTCTTCAACATCAACCAGAGGCATAGTAAAGTTAACCATTATTTAATATTAGATTAATAATCACTTAATACTTGATGTCGATTTTTGCAAAAAAAATTGATATATGAAAGCGTTAATAAATATAATACTTGTAATAGTAACTATTACTATAACTACAATATCCTGCAAGAAAGATGACAATCCAGAACCAGCCGGCAATGTACCGGTTATGAATTCGTTGTCCATTAGCGGAAGTGATTTAACCTATAATCTTACAATAAGTTTTAGCGAGGGTGTTTACAGCACCACAAATAAAACTGGCGAACTAACAAGAGATAACTTTACCCTTCTACTTGATGAAGCAATTATCTCAAGCAATAATTATATTGTAACTCATTCGGCTTCGCAAAAAATGGCAAATATCAAAGTAACATTTGAAAATATACCTTCGAATGATGATATTATAACTGTTAAACCTAAAAATGGAACCAGTATTTACAATTTCGATGGGGTGGCAATGAGCGAATCACAAACCAAATCAATTGCAATTAATGGAACATCACACGAAACAATAATCGTAAAAGACGATGGAACAGGAACCGGTACTACCACATGGACATCAAACAATATCTATATATTGGATGGTTTTGTTTTTGTAAATGATGGACAAACATTAACAATTGAACCCGGAACAGTTGTAAAAGGTAAAGGCGGCCAAGGTGAAAACGCTTCAGCATTAATTGTAGCCCGAAATGGCTTGCTCATTGCAGAAGGAACTTCTGAAAAGCCAATTATTTTCACATCTGTATCAGATGATCTAAATGGATCGGTTGCTAACCTCGATGATGGACTATGGGGGGGCGTAATCTTACTTGGAAATGCAACGCTTAACACAGTACCCAACGAGCAACAAATTGAAGGAATACCTCAAACGGAACCACGTGGAGTTTATGGGGGTAATGACGATAATGATAACTCGGGGATACTAAGATATATTTCTATACGTCACGGTGGTACTGACATTGGTGAGGGAAATGAAATTAACGGGCTAACCCTCGGTGCTGTTGGAAGCCAAACGACTATTGAATATATTGAAGTTTTTGCCAATCGTGATGATGGCGTAGAAATATTTGGTGGAGCACCACGTTTAAAAAATATCTTAGTAGCTTTTTGTGGAGATGACTCTTTTGATTATGATCAAGGATATCACGGCACAGGCCAGTTTTGGTTGGCAATACAAGGATTCGACAGGGGTGATCGTTTGGCTGAACATGATGGTGGAACTGATCCGGAAACCGGAACACCATACTCACGTCCAATAATCTATAACGCCACATACTTTGGAAGAGGTGAAGATGCAGGTAAGAGAATTATAACTTTTAGAGATAACGCAGGTGGCCATTATGCCAATTCCATTTTTTACAACCAACAAAAAAGTATTGATATCGAGATGCTTGTGACCGAAAGCTCTTATAATAGATTCCTAAGCGAAGACATGACAATAAAAAATAATATCTTTTTTAAGACAGAGATTCCTTTTTTATCAGTTTCGGCCAGCAGTGATGTAATTCCTGATGATGAGGCTAATGCAAATACTGAGCTAGATCATTATTTCACCATCTCAGGAAACGAATTACTCGATCCTGGTTTCAGTATAAGAGGAACTTCATTTAATGTAACACCAACGAACGACGTATCACAAAACATGGCTGATCTGCCTGTTGACCCTTGGTTTACACAAGTTAACTATAAGGGTGCAATAAATCCAGAATCCAACTGGGTGCAAGGTTGGACTTTGTTTGACAAATATCTTACTAACTAAACCACAATGGATTTCCAATCCATAGGTTTCATTTACGAATGCGTTTAGTAAATTCCAAATCTCAACTATACAAATCTCAAATAATATCCAATGTTCAATTTTCAATCCGAAAAACACTATTCACCACCCTTTTTTTTGAATCAGTTTGGGGTTTCTGAATTTGGTTTTTGCTCTTTATTTGGTTTTTGCTTTTTGTAAATTGTAGTTTCATAGTTGTTGTGTATAGAAACCAAAGTATCTGCAATAAAACTACAGGGTTTTAATCTTAACTAGATAATATAGAATTAATAATTCAACAGAATACCAAAGCCCATTTTCTACACTTAACATTAAGTTAACATAAACGTAACCTTGGCTTAATCAAAAAGAAAACTTTTTGAAGTTAATTTGCTTAAAAATTAAAACAGAAACCATGAAAGCACTAAATTTAATAGCCGCAATTTTAATAACATCAACAATAATGTTTGCTTCAAACGAAAAAGCCCCTATAGCCGTAACAACAACCATATCGGGCCAAATTCTTGACAAAACAACTGGCGAAGCATTAGCTGGAGTAAAAATTGAATTCGAAGAAACAGTTATTTATTCAGACCTTGATGGTAACTTTGAAATAAACAATGTGGTTCCTGGAACCCATAAAATCAATACAAGCCTAATTTCTTATAATAATACAAGTATTGAAGTTGACTGTAAAAGTGAAAATAAGGGACTCGAAATTAAACTTGATAATGAGTAAATAACGGTTTACTTAAAATTTATAAAAAAGACAAATTCATAAGAGTTTGTCTTTTTTATTTACCTTTTTTTGAAATTTACATCGTAATCACTATCTTTGTAACAAATCGAAACAATGAAGAAAATAGTATTATTAATAACTTTGGTTATTGCAATTCAAGGTGCATTTGCACAGGATCTGGTAAAAAATGAAGACGGCAAATACTACAAAGATGCTAAGCTATTCACAGGTATCCATAATAATTACTTTGAAGATGGTAGCCTGGAATCAGAACGACACTTCAAAGATGGGCTGGAAAATGGCACATCCATATACTATCATTCATTGGATAAGAAAAAGGAACAACGTGAATATTTAGATGGATTTAAATCGGGCACATGGTTAACATGGAATTTAGCCGGACAAAAAACTGCAGAAGCTCACTACGAAAAAGATCTTAAGCATGGCAAATGGATGATCTATGATGACAACGGAAATAAGCGCTATGAAATGAATTACGACCATAGTAAAAAAGTAGGAAACTGGTATATGTGGGACGAAAACAACAATCTGATATCCGAAAAAAAATACGATTGAATCCCTTTCAAGCAAATAGAAAAGGTGACTTAATTTAACTTAGGTCACCTTTTTTTATTTGAAAACAATCTCTTTTATTGTTATCACCTTTGACATCCTTAGTACCATTACCACCTGTGCCATCATCAACCTTTAATTCACGTCCGCTAAGGTCGAAATAGGTTTGAAACTTCTCACTTTCTTTGTACCCATCCGCTTTTCTCAAATCAACTTCATATCCTAGTTCGGGCGCAAGTTTCGCAAGATCAATATAATTGCCGGCATAATCATTATCTAAAGTTATTTTAGAAGATGAAGGTAGTTCAGCAATGTTGATATTTTGCTTATTAGAAGCATTCTGAATAGCTTGAATTAAATCAGCATCGGTAACTTTATTTGTGCTCTTTTGGCATGATGCGAATGCAAGAACAACAAAAGCCACAATTCCTAAAATTGTTAATCTCATGGTAATATTTGTACGTTAAAAATAATGTGAGTTACATATTAGAGTTTAAAACTACGTTTATTTGAGTAAAAGTAAACATAAATTAAAAACCACCTTGGAAACCAGCTAACAAACTATACTCACATAAAAAATATAACCAAGTAATTATTGCTATTCGAGTTGAATTGTGAGATATTTTCCATATTACTAAAGCTATCACTACATGCCACAAACCTGTTTATTTTCAATGATTTACATTTGTCCAATCGCTTAAATTATTAAACTCTAATCAGATTTCCCACACTTAACATATACTTAATATTAGGGTAATATTAAGTTCTTATTGCATCTCTATTTTTGCCGCATTAAATAATCAAACTAAATGAAACACACATTAATTAAACAAATAAAAATGAAAAAATTTAATCTATTAGCTGCCTTTGCAGCAATAATTTTGTTGGGAACTAGCTCTTGTGATAACAAAAAAGATGATCCGGCACCAGTTGCCCCAACAATGACAGGAATCACTATTACTGGTGAAGGCAAAGCCTTTGTTGCAGATATTGCTTTTAGTCAGGGAGTATATTCAATGAGCGATAAAACAGGTAACCTTTCAAAGGAATCTTTCACATTAACTATTGATGGCGGATCAGCAACCATGGAAGATTATACAGTTGCTCACACAGCCGGTCAATCATCCGCCAAAATTAATATAACCTTATCAGATTTCCCAGCAGGAAACGAATCATTAGTAGTTAAACCATCTTCAGCAACAAGCATTTACGATGAGAATGCTCTAGCAATGAGCACTGACCAAACACAAGAAGCTTCATTTGAAGGTAATATTGTTCTTGTTGAGGATAAAGGTACTGGAACAGGGACAACAACCTGGACAGCAAATAACACTTATATACTTCAGGGGTTAGTTTTTGTTAACGATGGTCAAACACTTACCATTGAACCTGGGACTGTTATAAAAGGCAGAGCGGGACAAGGTGAAAATGCCTCTGCATTAATAGTAGGACGCGGTGGAAAATTAATGGCAGAAGGTACTGCTGAATTACCAATTATTTTTACAGCTGAAGCAGATGACCTTGCGGGTTCTGTTGCTGATTTGGATGATGGTCTTTGGGGTGGTGTAATCGTTCTCGGTCATGCAATGTTAAATACTGTTCCTAACGAGCAACAAATAGAAGGAATACCACAAACAGAACCACGAGGTATTTACGGAGGCACCAATGATGAAGATAATTCAGGGGTATTAAAATACATTTCAATCCGTCACGGTGGAACCGATATTGGTGAAGGAAATGAAATTAATGGACTTACCCTAGGTGGTGTTGGTAGTGCTACTGTTTTTGATTATATCGAAATAATCTCAAATAAAGATGATGGTGTTGAATTTTTCGGAGGGAAACCACAACTAAGCCATATTATCGTTGCTTTCTGCGGAGATGATTCATATGATTATGATCAAGGATACAGAGGAATGGGTCAATTTTGGGCTGCTATTCAAGGTTTCGATCGTGGTGACCGTTTAGGTGAGCATGATGGTGGTACAGATCCTGAAACAGGAATACCATATGCAATACCTCAAATATATAATGTAACATATCTTGGTCGTGGTGATGGAGCAGGAAAAAGAGTCATTACCTTCCGCGATAATGCTGGTGGACACTATGCTAACTCCATTTTCTATAGTCAGGAAAAAGGAATTGACATCGAACTACTATCAGGCGAATGTAGCTATACTCGCTTTGGGGCAGATGAACTTACACTAAAAAATAACCTATTCTACAGCATCAGTTCTGATCCAATATTTACTATTTCTGCTGCAGATGATGTAGACCCAATTGTAGCTGAAGAAGCTAGCGGCATTGTTGCAGCATACTTTGCAGCAGCATCAAATGTAGTTTATGATCCTGGTTTTACTGTAACAACAGAATTATTTAACATTATTCCAACTAATGACGTTAGCGGAAATATGGCAACAGTACCTGTGGATAATTTCTTTCAAATAGTAAATTACAAGGGTGCCTTTGATCAAGGAGCTAACTGGGCTCAGGGATGGACTCTTGTTTCAAAATACATGGGCAATTAGACTTATTGTATATCAAAATAAAAATAATTTATTCTGATGCTAAAGTGACTATTTTACGATGGTCACTTTAGCTATTTTATTAAAACCAATTAATCATAACCAATTACGATTATGTATCGAAAAATTCTTTCTACAGTTCTCCTTACAATAATATCACTTTTGATAGTGGCACAAAGTGGAACTTTACGAGGTAAAATTATTGATGGCGAAACCGGTGAAGAACTTATAGGTGCCACTGTAATGATTATGGGCACTTCCATTGGTGCTGCATCTGATCTTGATGGTAATTACACCGTCATCAACCTTGAGCCCGGAACATATGACTTCACATGTCAGTTTATTTCATATGATGCAACAACCATTAAAGAAATTGTGATTAAAGAAGATGAAGTAACCCTTCAAAACTTTTCGTTGGGTTCAGTAAGTATGGGGCTTGATGAAGTTGTAATTAGCGCGAAAGCTGTTACTCGTTCTGAAACAGCTATGCTTTCTATCCAGAAAAAATCAGCCAATGTAGTTGATGGATTGTCTTCACAACAGATGAAACGTGCAGGAGATAGCGATGCTGCCGGGGCGTTAAAACGGGTTTCCGGAATAAATATTGAAGGAGGGAAATATGTATTTGTTCGTGGACTAAGCGATCGCTATAGCAAAACAACACTCAATGGTGCCGACATACCGGGGCTTGACCCAAACAAAAATACAGTACAGATGGATATTTTCCCTACTAATCTTATCGAGAACATGATAGTATACAAGTCATATACCCCTAACCTACCGGCAGACTTTACAGGTGGACTTATTGACATTGTAACCCTTGATTTTCCTGAAACATTTACGCTAAGCTTCAGTGTTAAAGCAGGCTACAATTCACAAGCAAGCTTTAACAGTAACTTCTTATCATACGAAGGAAGTGGTACCGATTTATTTGGTTATGATAATGGATTACGAGATATTCCATCTGATGCTACCGGCGAAATACCGGTGTACCCATCGGATAAACAAGGACTAACCAACATCACATCATCATTTAACAAAGTAATGGCACCAACAACCTTACCATCATCAATGAATAGTAGTTATTCATTTTCTGTTGGCAACCAGTATGCAGTTGGGAAAAACTCAATTGGTTATGTTGTTGGTTTATCGTATAAATATGAAGAAGAATATTATGATAATGCCACATATGGTAGCTATAAATTAGGTGGTGCTGAGGATGAAAAACTAATTACCCAATATAAATACAAAGCCACTCAGGGTCAAAAAGAATCATTATGGGGTGCTCTGGCCAACATATCCTATAAAATAGGTCTTAATCATAAAATAAGCTTTAATGTATTTAAAAATCAAAGTGGAAAATCACAGGCATTATATACGATAGGGCCAAAACCATCAGATGAGATCGGTAGTTTATTAATTGAATCGAGAAAATTATTATGGCTTCAACGTGGTTTTACTTCAGGGCAATTACGAGGGGAGCATTATTTTGAAAAAGCCTCCAAACTAAAAGTTACATGGATTGGCTCATATACAAAATCAAAACAGGATGAGCCTGATATGAGATTTTTTAAAAACAGTTATTATCCTGATAATGAAGAAAAGTACACCTATGCAATTGAGCCTTCAATTTATAAAGTGCCAGCAAGATTCTACAGAAATATGAAGGAGGACAACTTGAACATTAAAGTGAATGCTGCCTTTGATCTTGGGAAAAGTGAAAATGCACCCAAGCTTCAATTTGGAAGCGCCTATTCATACAAAACCAGAGATTTCGATGAAAAAAGAGTTGATTACAAATTTCAATTTGCATCAAATACATACAACGGAAACGTTACAGACTTTCTTTCGGATGATAATATTGGCCTAAATTACCCTGGATATAATCCAAATACCGGATCTAATTTCGGGCTCTATATACAAGGTAATCCTGGTGATGACATTAAAAATAGTTACACTGCCAACCAATCCATTATTGCTGGCTATACCATGATAGACGCAAACTTATCGGATAAGTTCAGAGTTGTAACTGGTATAAGATATGAACAAACAGTTATAAATTCTGCAAGTAAAGATTCTACAAGTGCAAAGGGATACCTTAATAACAGTGATTTTTTACCTGCATTAAATTTAACTTGGTTTGCAAATAATAAAATGAATGTTAGGTTAAATATTTCAAGAACTCTGGCAAGACCAAGTTTTAGGGAGTTAGCCCCTTATGCATCTGAAGACTATGTTAGGAACGAAACCGAAGTAGGGAATCCAAATTTAAAAAGATCACTTATTGATAATTTGGATCTCAAGTATGAATACTATATTACTGCTTCAGAAATTGCATCGTTTGGATTATTCGCAAAACGCTTTACAGACCCGATTGAAGTAGTTGAAAATACCAAGGCTGTAAACTCCGAGATTTCATGGGACAATATGGATCAGGCTTTGGTATATGGTTTTGAATTAGACATTAGAAAAAATCTTGACTTCATCAAACCATTACGCCATTTCAAATTTGGAATAAACTTTACTTATGTGTATTCAGAAGTTGGTATTGATTCAGTAGAACTCAGTGCTATCAGGGCCACCGACCCTAGTGCAAAAGATACAAGACCTATGCAAGGTCAGTCGCCATATATACTAAATGCCTCATTCGGATATCAGAACAGGGATATTGGATTAGATATTAATACAGTATATAATGTTACCGGTCCTAAACTTATCATTAACGTTAAAGGTGGAACACCTGATATATATCAGCAACCCTTTAACTCACTAAATCTGGTAGCCTCCAAAACTATCTCATCACAATTCATTATGTCGTTTAAGGCCACTAATTTGTTAAATCCCGCATTCAGAGAAATATATACATTCAATGATCAGGAATATATCTCAAGAGAATATACATTGGGTCGTGTTTTTGAAATTGGAATTAAATACCAGATTAAATAAGAAATTTCATTTTAAATAAAGTTGTTAGTTTACAGGAAGGTGTTTAAAAATGTCTTCCTGTTTTTTTATAAAATTCATACTTTTGTACCATCACACTAGCTGGAAAATATGAATTACGATATGCCAACAAAACTAAAACTCCTTGATCATTTAATGAGTTTTATTTCAGAAGAAAGAAAAAAACGTTTTTCGGATATTATCCAATATAGAACACGGCATATTTGCGTTGTATTGGAAGACATATACCAATCGCATAATGCAAGTGCTGTTCTCAGATCATGCGATTTAACAGGGGTTCAGGATATTCATATTATTGAAAACAGAAATGAGTATGATGTAAACCCTGAAGTTGCTCTGGGATCATCAAAATGGTTAAACTTGATTAAATACAACAATAACGATAACAATACCATAGAGGCATTCGCTAAACTTAGAACAGAAGGTTATAAAATTGTAGCCACTACACCTCACAAAAATTCGATGAACTTGGATAGCCTTCCTTTGGATGATAAAGTAGCTGTTGTTTTTGGAACTGAGCTAACCGGCCTAAGCGACTTGGCAATTGATTCAGCAGACGAATATTTAAGCATTCCAATGTATGGATTTACCGAAAGTTATAATATATCCGTTTCAGCAGCGCTAACATTGTACACTTTAACACAAAGGCTCCGAAAAAGTGAAATCAACTGGAAGCTTAATGACAATGAGTTAACCGATATATTGCTTGATTGGGCCCGTAATTCTATTTCCAAACATGAAGTAGTTGAAAAGCATTTCCTTAATAATGGGAATTGATTTTGTTACTTTAATGTTTTTTCATAATTTTACAGCATATTTAAACATTAAACTACAGACCATGGGAAAAGGTGACAAAAAAACCAGAAGAGGAAAGATAATAATAGGTTCTTACGGTAAAAATAGAAGAAAAAGCAGAACACCTTTGTACGTACCACCGGTAAAAAAGAAAGTAACAAAAAAAGTTGAAGAAGTAGTTGAAGAAGTAGTTGAAACGCCGGTAAAAAAGGAAACAAAAAAGCCTGCAGCTAAAAAAACTACAACAGCTACAAAAAAAGCAACAGCGAAAAAAGAAGAGCCAAAAGAGGAAAAAGCTCCAGCAAAACCAAAAGCGGTTAAAAAAACCACAGCAAAAAAAGTAGTAAAAAAAGAAGAGTAGACTTTCAACTACCTAATTTTAAAATGCTTCACAATATCTTCTTATTCTATCCCCAACCACAAATAAATTATTTGTAGTTGTCTGAAATCTACATGTCAACAAGTGAAAAATAAAAAAATTATTATTTGGGACTGGAACGGTACAATGCTAAATGATGCTGAATTATGTGTAGCATGCATGAATACTGTACTTAGAAAATATCAAATAGAAGAAATTGATGTTGTTAAATATAGAAGTACTTTCACGTTTCCTGTAAAAGACTACTATGAAGCAATTGGTTTTGATTTTGAAAAAATTGATTTTGAAATACCTGCAATGGAATTCATAGTTCAGTACTATACAAAAATTGGAGAAGCTGATCTACATAAGGATACGGTTGATGTTCTGAAGTTATTCAAAGAAAAGGGACTGAAGCAGTTTGCTCTTTCAGCCATGGAACACAATAATCTTGTAAGTTCATTAACCGACAAGGGTATTATTAAGTTTTTTGAGAATGTTAGTGGGATCAATAATCATTATGCCCACAGCAAACTTGAAATGGGCCAGGAGATGATGAAAAGTCTCTCTGTTGAATCTAAGGATATCTTGATGATTGGTGATACAATTCACGATTTTGAAGTTGCACAAAGACTGGATATTGATTGTGTGTTGGTTTCCAATGGACACCAATCAAAGGAACGACTATTGGAAGCAACTCCCTTTGTTGTTTCTAGCTTGTTGGAAATAGCAGAATATTTCCGATAACAATACCATTACGTTATTGAGCCTCATTTATTTCCTTAACTTCCTCCTGCTTAAGAAATTTTTCCTCATCAACCTGATTTCCATTTTCATCATAGTATTCCCAATTTCCCATCTGCATTCCATCTTTGTAACTTCCAACTATTTGAATTTTTCCGTCAGGATGATAATGCTTAAAGTCTCCATCTGGAACACCATTTTTATAATAACTCTCAGTCATAAGAATTCCATCGGGGAAATACTTGATCAATTTGCCATTTTTTTTACCCTCTTCATACACTACAATTTCAGCAGGGTCGCCGGTCTCGGTATAATAAGTAATGCTCTCACCATTAAGAACTCCATTTAAATATGTTTCGGTTGATATAAGGGGATTTGTTGCTTCATTTAAATAATATCTCCAAACACTATCTTTTTGCTCATTTATAAATTTACCTTCAGCCATCAGCTTGCCATTTTTATAATAAGTTGTACTGCGACCAATTGTACCATCATCCGAAAAAACAACAATGGCTTTAACATCTCCAGTATTATAATAATGAATAAATTTACCAAAGGGCATATCATTCCGAAATTGCCCCTCATACTTCATTTTTCTGTTATCAAAATACTTTACCCATTTTCCCTCTTTCTTACCCGAATCGTCAGTTTGATTTAACGTTTGTGACTGTGAGTAAGATGCAAATGCCAAAATAAATACCAGAACAATTCCTAACGATCTCATATAATTATTTTTTTTAAACAATAAAATTATTTATTTTATGAACATGCTAACTTTGCCATCAAATAAAAAACTACAAATTGAACGATTTTTCATCAAGATTATTGGAAACAGCAGTAAGTGAACTATCCCGGTTACCCGGAATTGGAAAAAAAACTGCATTACGATTAGCATTACATATCCTTAAAGAAGATGAAAGTTATGCTGAAAATCTTGGCAAAGCTATTATTAAAATGAGAAATGAGATTAAGTTTTGTACAAAATGTAATAATATCAGTGATTCACAAATTTGTGAAATATGTGCAAATAATAAGAGGGATGAAAATACTGTCTGTGTTGTTGAAGACATAAGGGATGTGCTTGCAATCGAAAAAACTTCTCAATTCAATGGATTGTATCACGTGTTGGGAGGGATAATTAACCCCATTGAGGGAATTGGCCCCAACGACATTAATGTTGGCCATCTGGTTAAAAGGGTTAATACCGAAGAAATAAATGAGATAATTCTTGCCCTGCCTGCCACAGTTGAAGGTGACACAACAAATTATTATATCTATAAGCTTATTAAAAATTTCGATATTAAAGTAACCAGTATTGCCAAAGGTGTAGCCATCGGTGATGAACTTGAATATGCCGATGAAATTACTCTTGGCAGATCGATAATAAACAGGTTACCTTTTAGTGAGATAAGCTAAAATACCATTAATTATATTAAAACTATACTATCGCAAGCACCTGATTGTGTGTTGGTACTTGTGCTTTTATTGGTCAATTGATCCCAAGTCCACACGCGCTGGCATACCCAACAACCTTAGACTATATGGAGGGCACTATCTTATCCAACAAATTTGAGCTAGAGATAATAAAAAATATGCCACAAACTCACATTTAATCTGTGAATCTGTGGCTTATTTTACCCGCCTTACCCGTCAGTATCTTATGCTACATGGGGGTAATTATTATTTTATTCATTCCTAAATACAAATTCCCCACCATCAACATCTACCAATATTTTTTCATTTGCGACAAGTTTTCCAGAGAGAATCATCTTAGATAGTTGATTAAGAATTTCGCGTTGGATTACTCTTTTTAATGGTCGGGCTCCAAATAATGGATCAAAACCAATGGTTGCAATCTTGTCGACTGCCTCCTCAGTGATATTGATTTCTATGTTATTCTTTTCCAACATCTTTTTTACACCATTAAATTGAAGCTTAACGATGTCATTGGTTTCACTTCGCGTTAATGGCTTAAACATTATAATTTCGTCAACACGATTTAAGAATTCAGGACGTATAGTTTTCTTCAACAGTTCCATAACCTCGACTTGGGTTTTCTCAATTTTGGACTCCTGGTTTTCCTCATTAAGTCCTGAAAGATTTTCCTGAATAATATGTGAGCCAATATTTGATGTCATTATAATTATTGTGTTTTTGAAATCAACAACTCGTCCTTTATTGTCGGTTAATCTACCATCGTCAAGAACTTGAAGTAATACGTTAAAAACATCAGGATGTGCTTTTTCAATCTCATCAAGCAATACTACCGAATATGGTTTACGCCTTACAGCCTCCGTTAACTGGCCACTTTCGTCATAACCAACATATCCAGGAGGTGCACCAATTAGTCGGGATACGGAATGTCGCTCTTGATACTCTGACATATCGATTCGTACCATAGCATTTTCGTTATTGAATAGTAAATCAGCAAGAGCCTTAGCAAGTTCGGTTTTTCCTACTCCGGTTGTCCCGATAAAAATGAATGATCCGATGGGCCGTTTTTCATCTTGTAATCCGGCACGACTTCTACGAATGGCATCAGAAATAGCTGCAATTGCCTCATCCTGACCAACAACTCTCTCGTGTAATTCAGTTTCTAAACTAAGAAGCTTCTCCCGCTCACTTTGTAGCATCCTATTAACCGGTATTCCAGTCCATTTCGAAACTACATCAGCAATATCTTCAGCACCAACTTCTTCATTAATCATTGGGCTATCGCCTTGTAATTCGCCAAGTTGTGCTTTATAAGCTTCAATATCAGCTTGAATGTCCTGTAACTTACCGTAACGGATTTCTGCAACTTTACCAAAATTACCATCACGTTCGGCTTGTTCGGCTTTAAGTTTATAATCCTCTTGTTTTTGTTTTTTTTGTTGAATTTTATCAACTAAGTCTTTTTCAGCCTGCCAGGCCGCCTTTAAGCTCGTTCTTTCCTCGTTAAGATTGGCAAGGTTTTCTTTTATTGCCTCCATCTTGAGTTTATCTTTTTCGCGCTTAATAGCTTCCCTCTCAATTTCCAACTGACGAATTTTACGTTCAACTATTTCGAGGTCTTCAGGTACCGAATTTATTTCCAACTTAAGTTTTGAAGCAGCTTCATCAATAAGATCGATAGCTTTATCGGGTAAAAACCTGTCGGTGATATATCTTTGTGATAATTCCACTGCCGAAATAATAGCTTCATCTTTAATCCTAACTTTATGATGAGTTTCGTAACGTTCCTTTAGTCCGCGAAGTATTGCTATTGCTGACATTGTATCGGGCTCATCAATTAAAACCTGCTGGAACCTACGCTCTAGTGCTTTGTCCTTTTCAAAGAATTTTTGATACTCCTTAAGTGTTGTCGCTCCAATGGCTTTAAGCTCACCTCGAGCAAGGGCTGGTTTAAGTATATTAGCGGCATCCATTGCTCCTTCACCTTTCCCAGCACCTACAAGCGTGTGGATTTCATCAATAAATAGTATTATTTCTCCATCGGCAGAGATCACTTCCTTGACAACGGCTTTAAGTCGTTCCTCAAATTCACCTTTGTATTTGGCTCCGGCAATTAATGATCCCATGTCCAACGAATAGATAAGATTCGATTTTAAGTTCTCAGGAACATCACCATTTACAATTCTGTGAGCAAGACCTTCGGCAATTGCCGTTTTACCAACACCTGGTTCTCCAATTAGAATGGGATTGTTTTTAGTCCTTCTGGAAAGTATTTGAAGTACGCGTCTTATTTCATCATCGCGACCGATTACTGGATCGAGTTTACCCGATCTGGCAAGGTCATTCAAATTTCGCGCATATCTATTCAATGCATTATACTGATCTTCGGCACTTTGATTAGTTGCCGTGGCACCATTCCTTAATTGTTTAATGGCTTCAATAAGATCTTTCCTTGTTATTGCATTATCCTTAAGTAAGTTTGATGCTGTACTCTTTACTTCAAGTATGGCGATTAGTAAATGTTCAATAGATATATAATCATCGTTAAATTCTTTGAGGTAGTTTCTTGCTTTTTGTAGCACATCACGAGCTTCGTTCGAAAAGTAACCTTCACCACCGCTTACTTTAGGAAGCGATTCGATGACTCGATTGACGGCTTTCGAAAAAACTTCATAGTTTAGGTTTAGCTTTTTAAGCAAAAAAGGGGTAACATTTTCATCCACTTCAATAATTGCTTTAAGTAAATGAATGCTTTCAATAGCTTGATTATCATTGATAGCTGCAATATCCTGAGCCTTCTGAATGGCTTCTTGTGATTTTATTGTGAATTGATTTAAGTTCATATATCTTGATTTTTCTTTTTATCGATGTAATATCAAATTACCTACCATCATCAGGAATTAGATGGAAACAGGAATATTTGTCATATTAATTTTACCCAATCTGCCAAAATGACCTGGTAATTAGTATGTTATGATGATATTGTGTCATGATGATTTCAAAGATTATTAGGTAATATATGTTTAACCTTTAAAGATAAAAATAAAAACCGATTCGATACGTTTATTAAGGAGTATTTTTGTCAGTTGGCATTCTAAAACTGAGTTGAAACTAGAGTTAATATGATAAATAAAAAAACACTCGTTATTGGAGGTAGTCCTAAGCCTACTCGATATTCGAATAAGGCGATTAGAAAATTACTTTCTTATGGGCATTCTGTTGAATCAATTGGATTAAGAAAATCGAGTATTGAAAGTGTAAATATAAGTATTAATAAACCAAAATTTGAAGATATTCATACGGTTACATTGTATATTGGATCAGTTCACCAGCCTGATTATTATAGCTATTTATTGAGTCTAAATCCATCACGAATTATTTTTAATCCGGGCACAGAAAATCATGAATTTGCTGAGCTGGCAAATAAAAATGGAATTGAAGTTATTGAAAATTGTACCCTTGTGATGCTTAATGATGGATTATTTTAGCATGGGTTACTGTTTTATTTTTAATTTTGCCATTCATAAAAATTATCATCTAAGGGTTTAAACAATGAAAAGAAAAACTGGTAAAATAACCAGATTAATGACTTTGTTGCTTATAGCTACTATAGCACCTATGTTTAATACTATGGCACAGATGATATGTGATATATCTATTGATACACCTATGCCGGTTTGCCCAGGTATTTATTTCGAACTCAGTGTTTTTGAAGAGCTTAACCAAACATTTACCTGGCAAGAGAAAAAGGGTGATATTTTTATTGATATAGGGAACGAATCAATACTCGGTATATCAATAGTTGATTCAACAGTATTTAGAGTTGTTGTTATTGATACCTTAACACCTGATACCTGTATTAGCGATTTATTCAGCGTTAGTGTTCGCCCCCAAATTTTTATCGAATTCGATCAAAAACAACTAACATGTACAAATGGCGATAAAAACAACGGTAATTCAGCACAAGTTAGAGCCATTGCTACAGGTGAATTAGAAACAGATGAGTATCATTATTTTTGGGATGTGCCACCCCTGCATATTGCAACTGAAGATTCAGCTCTTGCTGTAAGTTTAAAAGCACATCAATTTTATAATATAACTGTTAAGGATAATTATGGTTGTCCTCAAACAGAGTCCTATCGAACGGAAGCATATGATAATCCTGAAGTTGAAATTTTTGCAGATCCGGATACTGCTTTTCTGCAAAATCCGTACATAACTTATTCCTACATAAATTTATCAGAAGACAGTATATCATTAAAACCTCCCTCATGGTGGTTTAGCGATACTGTACCAGATCCTGATTATAATAATACAAGTGATTTACCAGAGCCAACTTATATGTATGGGTCTGTTGGTGAGTATTTTGTGCTTCTCACAGTTGTTTCCGCTTCAACGGGATGTGACACTACATTTTCGCATGATGTTGTTGTTAAACCAATTAAACTTCTTATTCCAAATGTATTTACACCAAATGGTGATAAGATTAATGATGAGTTTGTAATTACAAACGATACAGAGAATAAAAATGAGCAAATTATTGAAGACGCATTAAGTAGATTCTATAAAAGATCCAGGTTAGTGGTTTTTAACCGTGGAGGCCGTACCGTATTTGACGCTGAAAACTATAACAATACCTGGGGTGGTGATAACCTACCTGATGGAGTTTATTATTATGTGCTTGAGTGTGAAGGTGAAAAAACCAATGATGTTTTTAAAGGATCGGTTACGATTATAAGATAAAGTTTGAAAGAAATATGAAGAAATTAACTTTTATATTATCCATTGTTATACTTATGATTTTTCAATCATGTAATAATAATAGTGATAAAAGTATATCCACCGATATAGTTAAGAATACAAAGTCGGCAATGAAAATTGGTGATAAAGGAACTGTCCCAAAAATGTATTTTATGGAGACGGTTCATGATTTTGGTGATATGATTCAGGGAGAAAGAGTAGTTTATGGTTTTAAATTCGTTAACAATGGTGGCTCAGATCTCGTTATTACAAGAGTTAGTACTAGTTGTGGTTGTACTGTAGGTAAGTATCCGCAGGAACCAGTTGCGCCAGGTGAAGAGGGGATTGTTGAAGTTACATTCGATAGCAAAGGTAAAAAAGGATTCCAGAATAAAAGCATAACTATACTTGCTAATACTGAGCCAAATACAACAACCTTAAGAATTAAAACTAAAGTTATACTGCCAGAAAGAAATTAATAATAATCAAATATATTTAAAATGGAAATGTTATTTATACTATTACAAGCAGATGAGTCATCAGAAAGTAGTTGGATGTCGATGTTACCCCTATTTCTTATACTTATAGTTTTCTATTTTTTCTTTATCAGACCTCAAACAAAGAAAAACAAAGAGCAAAAGAAGTTTAGAGAAGAATTAAAAAAGGGTGATAAGGTTGTTACACTGGGAGGTGTACATGGTAAAATTGCTGAAATAAAAGAA
>JABMPH010000232.1 GCA_013203805.1 Bacteroidota bacterium
CTGCTCTCAATCGTTCGATTGTGTAATTTTGGTGTATAAATCGGATAATATAAAAAATAAAAAAGGAACAAAGAATAACCGTAGTAAGATGATCCAGCCATCTTGCTTTTTCAGATGAAAAACCAACGAATAAATCAGGCCTGTATAGCTGGAGGAGCAAAATGAAAATATATGTTGCAAGAAAAAAAATGAAAATAAATATTTTATTATTTTGAGGCGCTATAATTAACCCCAATATTAAGATTAAAAAGGCCGACATAATGTTCGATCCGTTAATTCCCCCGTTAAAAACCCAAATTATTGAAACGATAATTATTGCAAATATGATTACAGGTGTTAAAAAGGGTTTAATTATCCCTTTTGACCTAACATAATAAAATATAACAATTAAAATTAATGATACAGTTATTGGTAATAGTATCGCCTCTATTGAACTGGTTAATAATAAATTGGATATTGAGCCAAAAACACCAAATAGAATTCCTATGAATAGGGCCGACAAAAACATTCTATGCTCCAATGGAATATTTTCATTATCTGCGAAAATATAACCGGAAAAGGCTTTTACTTTTTTAATAATCATTATTTACTTTTCACAAATATTAAGCCAACATTATTGATGCATAGTTTAAGGCTAAAGATACTTAAAACTTCATCAATTGATAATAGAACTCATCTCATTATGCGCCACATGAAAAAATAATATAGTATGTTTTTCATCTTTTTTCATCTTTTTTGTCGGCTTATCTACAAGTGAACTTTGAGGACAAATTTCATAATATTCCTTTTTAAATATTTAATATCAGAATATTAAATTTATTCATTAATTTCGATTTAACAATCGCTTAAAACAATTTTTTAATTGGTTCCATACATATAATTGAGAGTGATGGCTTGCTGAGTGGGGTTTATTTATGGCTTATATGCTTGCAAAAGAGTACACGAAAATAGCTTTATAAACAAAAATCTACTTTGATAAGTGCGGAGTCAGCACGGTAAACTCTGACAAGAATTATATGAAAACAAGAATTTTACTTTTTGGGTTGCTGTTATTTGCAATGAGACCATCTATTGTTGCCCAAACGACGGACGCTATCCCTAACTTTGGTTTTGAAAATTGGAGTACGGTTAATGGTACTGAAATACCGGATAACTGGTATGTACGGCAATCCTATAATCCTGAAGATCAATTGTTCTATGGCCTGGAAAAAACCTCTGTCGATAAATATGCGGGAAGTTATGCTTTGAAACTTTTCAACAGCCTTACAGGAATTGGCGAAGAAGATATAATTTACGGAATGATACACACCTTGCCTCCAAATCATCAGGAACAAATACAACCTGCGTTCCCAGTAAGTTCACGACATACTATATTAACCGGATATTATAAATATGCTCCTGAAAATGAAGATTCTTGTCAATTTTTGGTTTGGATGTATAAAAACGGCTATGTCAACGCGCTTACGCAGAATGTATTAGGTGGCGGATTCGCGACAAAAGGCGCTAGTTCTGTATTTGCTCCTTTTAGCATGGATATTCTCTATTATGATGGTGTAAATACGATTCCAGATAGTGCATGTATTTCATTAAGTGCATTCAGAATGTATGATTTTGTTACCATGCAACAAATTAATCCAAAGGGCAATTCTGTGCTATATATTGATAATCTCTCTTTTGGAGGTTTCGCTTCGGAAATCAATACTATTGGCAATTCGGTAGAAGGAGTAACAATTTTTCCTAATCCGGCTTCATCGGTATTCACTATCGAGATGCTTCTTAAGGAGGCCGATTATCATATTAATCTGTATGATTCGAAAGGAAGTTTAGTGAAAAATATTGCCAGCAAGAAACTTTCCGGACCCCAAAAAATAGACGTGAATATAGATAATATCCCTTCGGGCAATTATTTATTGATAATATCTGCCAATGAGGGATATATTAGTAAAAAACTAATTATTCAATAGACCGTAAGCTAATAAGATAGTCCAATTTTGTTAATGATTTGTGCTCCGCAAACATGCGCAAACAATTATATGAATAGCGGATTCATCTCTATTAAGGAAAAAATCAAAACTCCTGTTCTTATATTAAGAAATCAATAATCAAAATCCCCCATTCAGTTGCTCTTCTTATTCATTATGGCGGAAACAATTTCCAGCAATTATTGTTATACTACTACAATCTGTGTTTCTGCAGATTGCTTAAAAATCTGATTTTTAAACCATTAGAAAATAGTATTCAAAAATAATAATTAGGATTATGCCAAAACAAGTTGAAACAGTTCACCTGAAAAACGTGATAGAAAATCACTCACAGGATATGACCAATAAAATAGCAGCCGTAACCGGAACAACCAGTGGAACGGGATTTATACTTGCCAGAGAGCTAGCTAAGAAAGGAGCCAAAGTTATTCTTCTTAATCGAGAAAGCGAACGTTCTACGAAAGCACTTAAACAATTGCAGGAATTAGTTCCAAATGGTAAATTCGATGCTATTGCCTGCGACCTGCAAAGCTTTAAAAGTGTTCGTAAGGCGGCACAAACAATTAAGGAAAAATATGATGTGCTGGATGTTTTGGTAAACAATGCCGGAGTAATGGCATTAAAGGATGAAGCTACTATTGATGGCTATGATGTTCAGATGCAAACCAATGTCATTACTCA
>JABMPH010000233.1 GCA_013203805.1 Bacteroidota bacterium
AGCAATGGTGAAATGAACGACATCACCATTAAAATGCCGGATATTAACAAGTATGAATTTAATTCCCTAACCATAAAAACCGCGGATGGCGAAGTACCGCTATACGAAATTGCTGATATTGTTGAATCTGTGTCACCAAAGCAACTTATCAGAAGAAACCAAAACAGAATTGGAAAGATTACTGCTGATATCGACAGATCTCTTCCCTTTGATCAGGTAATAAAATCAGTACAAGAACAAATAAACAATTCACATTATCCTCCGGATTATGAAATAAGTATTATTGGCGAGGAAGCAAAGCGTAAGGAAGCAATGTCGAACCTTGGTTTTGCATTAATGCTGTCAATTATTTTGGTATACATGGTAATGGCCTCACAATTTGAATCGTTGATTCATCCATTCACAATACTGTTAACCATTCCTTTGGCTGGTGTTGGAGCGATCTGGGCCTTTTATCTTCTTGGTAAACCTCTAAGTATTATGGCCTTTATCGGAATGATTATGCTTGCAGGCATTGCCGTTAACGATTCCATTATTCTTGTTGATGCGATAAACAAATTTAGAGCTGTGGGCAAATCAATTCGTGAATCAATTATCAGCGCAGGCGAAAACCGAATCAGACCCATTATCATGACCAGTATAACAACAATACTTGCATTATTACCACTTACCATAGGGATGGGAGAAAGCGCAGCTCTTCGATCACCAATGGCCATAGCAGTAATTGCAGGACTTATAAGCTCAACCTTACTAACACTCGTTGTAATACCATGCGTGTATTATGTTTTCGAAACAGCAAAGGAATCTGTTTTTGGTAAATAGCAATTGATATGGCAGAAAATAAATTAGCAATACAGGAAGAAGTCATTATGAATAAGATCTATCTTATCAGGGATCAAAAGGTAATGTTAGATAGTAATTTGAAATCGCAAATTGCGACATCAAGTTGGGGAGGTAGAAGAAAATTATCACATGTACTTACCGAGCAAGTTGGTTCAATACTCTCAATAGTTTTAAATTTTGAACAAACCTTTACTTATAACACACAACTCAAAACACACAACTCATCAACTAATGACCTATAGAAAATGAATTTTATCATTAAAAGAAAAGTTCTGATAACAATGCTGTTCACGGCACTTACAATGCTGGGGTGGTTTTCATATAAGCAGCTTTCTGTGGAGTTATATCCAAATGCTCAAATCCCATTTTTATTTATAAATGTGGGGAGTGCACTTGAGGTTGACCCTGAATACATGGAAAAACAAGCTATTATTCCAATTGAAGGAGCAGTAGGAACTCTTGAGGGGGTTGATAAAATTGAATCCACAGCAGGTCAGCAACAGGGCACAATCAGGGTGTCGTACGATAAGTCGACAAACATAAAGCTTGCCTATTTAAAGCTCATTGAAAAGATTGACGAAATCCGAGGAACACTGCCCGAGGAATTTATGGTACAGGTTTTTAAGTTTGATTTGGAACAGTTAAACAATATGTTCATGACAATTCAGGCTCGTGGTGGTGGTGGGGTTGACAGAGTGAGACATGTTGTTGAGCAAGAAATTGTAAATAAATTCAAAAATTTAAACGGTATCTCCAATGCCGAAATATTTGGTGGCAGAGAAAAATCTGTTGATATAATACTTAAAGAAGATGTTTGTAAAGGATATAACATTACTCCTGCTGATGTACGATCAGCAATAAATTCAAATAGCCTTGCCCGTACATATGTTGGTAAAGTAACCGAGAACAATCGGCTACATTCGGTAAATGTTGTAAGCGAATTTGTAAATGTCAACGATCTTTATGAGGTGGTCATAATCGAATCGGGAGATATTAAACTAAAAGATATTGCCACAATTAATTTTGGCTTAAAAGAACAGGATTCATACAGCCGTGTAAATGGAAAAGAGTCTGTTACAATTCAGCTAACCCGTGATTCACAGGCTAATATTATTGAACTCGCCGAAACAACAGAAAAACTTATCGCTTCTCTCAATGAAGAATTTAGTCATAAGGATATCCAGCTCGTTATTCAAAACAACTCTGCCGAAATAATGGAGAAGAATATTGACCTAATCATCGAATTAGCTATGATTGGTGGATTGCTGGCAATATTTATCCTGTGGGTATTTCTTAGGAATTTAAAACTTGTTATTGCTGTTGCGCTTGCAATTCCTATTTCTGTTTATACTGCCTTTAACTTTTTCTATGCCTACGACATCACAATTAACAGTTTAACCCTGCTGGGGATGGCTCTGGCAATTGGAATGTTGCTTGACAATAGTGTTGTTGTATTAGAAAATATTTATCGACTTGCAGCAAAAAAAATAAGCCCTGCCATAGCAGTAGTTCAGGGAACTAAAGAAGTGTCGCGTTCCATAATTGCTGCAACATTAACAACGGTTACTGTTTTCCTTCCGTTTCTATTCTCGACCAACTTTTTTATCGGACTATTGGGCAAGCATATCGGAGTATCAATAATATCAACATTACTTGTTTCTCTAGCTGTAGCTTTGTTGTTTATTCCGATGATAACCTATGTTTTCCTGACCTGGAAGAAAAGTTCGAACGAGATTATCTTTGAACGCATTTCGCACCATAACAGGTTAATTCAAATATATCTGGTGTTCCTTAAAACCAGCATGCGAAATCCAGGCAAAGTTATCATGGGAGCTTTGGGCGTGTTTTTTGTAACCCTGTTAATAAGTCTGGGGATTAGTACATTTTCTACCGAAGAACCAGAAATAAAAGATATAAACCTATATGTTACAATGCCCGGAGGAACAACTCTGGAAAATACCGATTTGCTTATTGCAGAAGTTGAAAAAAAACTTGACAGCCTTCAGGAAAAGAAAGATGTCCTTAGCCAAATATACGAAGAAGAAGCTGTACTTACCATTACATTATCCGATGATTATCGAGATATCAGAAATATGAGTATTCCGAGTATTAAAAATGATATTATTGAATCACTGCAGGATTTTAAACAAGCAGAATTTACATGGGATCCACCAGCTACTGGCAACAGGTTTGGAAGCGGCGGTTTTGATGATGATGATGGCATGGCTCGAATACTTGGGATAGGAACCCAACAGGAAAAAATATTGATAAAGGGACAGGATTTCAATCAAATGCAAAACAAAGCACAAGATATTGAATATTACCTTGGTCAGATTTCATCAATAAAGAGAATCAATATCAAAGTACCCGAAAAGCGCCCCGAAGTTCAATTACTTTTCGATAAGCAATTAATGTCGTTATACGATATTCCGGTCACTTCGGTACTTTCAGAACTCAACTCATTCCAGCCCAGTTTTTCAAGTGGCGTGTTATTAAAACAGGGTAACGAAGAGTTTGATATTCAAATTAAAATGCCCGAGTTGGATGAAACCGTTACCGATCGCAATATTCACGACTTAAAAACTCTCAATGTAAGAGGCAGTACTGGGTCAACATTTGAGCTCCAGAATATTAGTGATTTTAATTTCACAACGGGTTTGTCAACCATTAAACGGAAAAACCAGGAAAAACAAATAGAAATATCCTATGAATTTTTAGATGAGGTAAACGATGAAAATGATCTTCTAACTGCTGCCAGAGCAGAGGTTGATGACCTGATTTCAACCATAAGTCTTAGCTCAGATATGGTTGTTGAGGTAGTACATGAAGATGATGAGCTTGGTGAATTTGGTTTCTTATTATTAATGGCTGTAATGCTAATCTATATGATTCTGGCATCAGTATTTGAGTCGTTTACAATGCCAATCGTAATGATGTTTTCAATACCCCTTGCTGCAATTGGTTCACTAATATTGCTCATCCTAACAGGAACTTCCATAATGAATGCAAATGTATTTACAGGATTCTTAATCTTGCTTGGTATTGTTGTGAATAATGGAATTATTATGATCGATTATACCCGTGTGTTACAAAAGCGAGGCTATCGAGAAACCAGAGCGTTAATGACAGCTGGCCTTGCCAGAGTACGACCAATATTAATTACGGCAATTACAACCATTATTGCATTAATTCCTCTGGCCATGGGTAAAGCAGAGTATGTAACACAAATTGGCGTTCCGTTTGCAATAACAGTTATTGGCGGTTTGGCTTTAAGTACATTGCTAACCCTTGTTTTTATTCCTACTTTTTATTCCGGTTTACAATCTGCGTTAAGCTGGATAAAAGAACAATCTGTTATTATAAAAACGATTCAAATTATACTATGGGTAGTTGGAACCTACTATATTTATACTGAAGTAGACAGCAAAGTTTGGATGTTGATATACTTTATTGTTCTGATAATATCTGTGCCAACAGCAATATATTTTATAAAAACAAGCCTCCGAAAAGCCTCTGAAAATCTTATCGCTGATGATCAGCCAATATTAATCGAAATACGAAATGTCGTTAAAATTTACGATTGGGATAATCGTTTTTCACGTGAGTGGAAATCAGGGTTAAATATCCGCAAACGACTTGGTATTCACGATACATCTTCCAAATCAAGTATACTTGCAGGTTTGATATGGCAGCTCCCGGTTATTGCCTTTTCATACTATTTGATATATTTCCATATCGAAAGTGGCTTTTGGTATTTTATATTGCAGATGGTATTTTATGTGCTTGTTATTGGAATGCTTTCTTCATTAAAAACACATCTTATATCAAGCAAAAGAAATAAGATAATTCGACTCTTTAGCAGGGTGATTTTTGGTTCATTCTATTGGTTATATCCAGGAATTGCCATATACAGTTTTTACAGTATCTATTCACTGCCGGGTCTTGTTATTCCTGTGGGAATTATCTGGTATCTAGCATCAGCGATTAAGGTAACCGCCGACAATCTCCACAACAACAAAGTTGATGTTAACAGAGTTAAGGGTTGGTTTAAAGGAATAAGAAAAATGTTCTATCGGTTTGTATTGGTTATTCCTGTTCTTGGTAAGAAAAAGAAACCATTCAAAGCTGTAACCGGCGTAAAATTCGATATTGAAAACGGTATGTTCGGATTGTTGGGGCCAAATGGTGCCGGTAAGTCAACGCTTATGCGCATAATTTGTGGAATACTGGAGCCCAGCTACGGACAGATTACCATTAACGACATTGATCTTAAGGAAAACCGCGAAGAACTTCAGGGACTAATAGGTTATCTGCCCCAGGAATTTGGTATGTATGAAAATATGACGGCATGGGATTTCCTTAACTATATTGGGGTTCTTAAAAAGTTATACGACAAAAAAACAAGAGAAAACCGGGTAGAATACGTGCTGAAGGCTGTTCATATGTACGATAACCGTAATGGAAAAATTGGATCCTTTTCGGGAGGGATGAAACAGCGTATTGGTATAGCACAAATACTATTGCATCTGCCTCGAATTCTTGTGGTTGACGAACCTACAGCTGGCTTAGATCCTAGGGAACGTATAAGATTCCGTAACCTATTGGTTGAATTAAGCAAAGATCGTATTGTCATTTTCTCAACCCATATTATTGAAGATGTTGCCAGCTCATGTAACAGAGTAGCTGTAATGAAAAAAGGTGGTGTTGTTTATCTTGGAAAGCCAATTGAAATGGCTGATATTGCAAAGGGTAAAATATGGACAATGAATCTACCTGTTTATGAATTTGAGTCCATTAAAGATAACCTTACCATTATACATCATATGCGCGAAAATGATATTATCAGAGTGAGATGCTTGTCAGATGCTTCTCCTGTTGAAAATGCTCAGTCGGTTAAAGCTAATCTGGAAGATGCATATTTGTATTTGTTGAAAAGAGACAACGGATTGAATAGATTATAGGGGAATGGTTTATGGATATAGAGCATATGATATATGCAAAAAGTTTAAATTAAGAACATAACAGAAAAATATAAAGAGACTTTTGTCATTCTGAACGAAGTGAAGAATCTCATTTCCTTAACATTTAGATTCTTCGCTACGCACAAAATGACACTCAAATAATAGTTTGAAAAATGAAGAATAAAATACATCTCGTAATAAGCATGATAAACTACAATTTGAAAATTATTTTTGCAAATAAGTTTATTTATTTCATGATTGCTGCTGTCGCATTCTATTTCCTTGTGATTGGAATTATGCTTTTTTCCGACCAACCACCTCTTGAAGAATATATCTACAATTCACTTATTTTTCCCGGATTATTAATAATCTTCTATCCCGTTCTATTTAATATCCAAAACGATAAGGATGCCCGAATGCTTGAAATTGTTTTTAGTATTCCCAACTACCGTTACAAAATATATTTGGTGCGATTTGTAATAAGCCTGCTCCTATTGACTGTTGTTATTTTTCTTATGACTCTCTTTTCGGTGTTTGCAATTATTCAGGTACCGGTATTTTACATGGTTTATCAGGTAATGTACCCTCTTGTTTTTCTTGCTTGCCTTTCCTTTTTATTTACCACGCTGGTAAAAAATGCTAGTGGAGCTGCAGTTATAATGGTTATTATTGGATTGTTTTTTTGGATTCTGGCTGAACCCCTTTCTCACAGCAAGTGGAATATTTTTTTAAATCCATTAAATATTCCTTCCGATATTAGCTATTCCATTTGGATAAACATCGTATTTCAAAATCGTCTTATGCTTGTTGTTGGCTCAGTAATATCAATACTTTGGGCATTAATAAACCTCCAGAAACGAGAAAAATTCGTTTAAGTCTTCCATTAAACAAATTCATATCACTAGCGTTTGTCCTCCTGAGACCCAACACCCTTGGTAAAAAGGGCGCACATAGTGTGATGTCAATATTCAGTTGAAATCTTTAGGAATTGCAAATAGAAATTTATAGAACTGTATGGTTATGTTATGTATATATTCCTTTGAGATACTTTGTGCAATCCTTTGTGTGACTTTGTGGTTAATCATCAATAGTATTTTTTACTACAAAGGTTTCACTTGGTATAGAATGACATCGTTTCAATAATAAATAGATGGTATAAGTGTGACACATTTTCAATATTTTTGTCTTCGAATATTCTGATATGAATTTAACCAATACGCCAAAAAATATAACACTGCTATTAACCATTCTACTAACAGGTTTTTCCCTGTCTTCACAGATAATTCCAAAAAAATACATTTGCTATAAAACACCATCTGCAATTGAAATTGATGGCCATGTTTATGATGAAATCTGGAAAACAATTCCTTGGTCAGACTTCTTTGAAGATATTGAGGGAAACTCAAAACCAAAGCCTCAGTACCAAACCCGTATGAAAATGCTTTGGGATAATGAATATTTGTACATCGCCGCCGAATTGGAAGAACCAAATATCTGGGGGTATTTGGAAAAGCATGACGACATAATTTATAGAGATAATGATTTTGAAGTGTTTATTGATCCCACCAATGATGGTTTGAACTATTTTGAAATTGAAATAAATGCTTTGGAAACGGTACTCGACCTCTTCATGAATAAGCCCTATAAAAATGGAGGTAAAGCAGATTTGAGTTGGAACGCCAAAGGATTAAAAAAGGCAATAAAAATTTACGGAAACATTAATGACTCAATAAATGAAGATGTTAAGTGGACAGTTGAACTTGCTATTCCTTGGGCTGCTTATAGCTCTTGTGTTTCTGGTATTAATATGCCAACTCATGGGGATACTTGGCGAATGAATTTCTCCAGAGTGCAGTGGGAAACCGAATTTTGTGATGGTAGATATAAAAAGAAGGCCGATCCTGAAACAGTAAACCCCATTCCTGAAAACAATTGGGTGTGGTCACCTCAAGGTGTAATTAATATGCATGTTCCTCAGCATTGGGGTACTGTGACTTTCGTTGATGAAACAACCCATGTCTCGAATAAGATTTGGACTGATGACGGATATCCTAAATATTGGGTTTGGATGGGTGGAGATACGAACCTTAAAGTTAGAAATTGGGAAACCATTTTCCAGAAACTTGATGATGCCGGTATTAAAGGATTTCTTTTTGGAGGAGGGGTTACTTTGCTAAACAAAGTAATTCCTATTGCAAAGCAATATGATATTAATGTTCATGCATGGTTCTGGACTATGAACCGTGGTGATGCTAAACCTGAATGGCTGAGTGTAAATCAGCTAGGAAAATCGTTGGCTGATGAAAAGGCCTATGTTGACTATTATAAATTTATGTGCCCCGCTCTCCCTGAGGTCAAAGACTTCATCAAGAATAAAATGGATGAACTTGCCACTGTGAAAGGGTTAAAGGGAATACATATGGATTATATCCGTTATGTTGATGTAATTCTACCCATTGGATTACAACCAAAATATGGACTGGTTCAAGATCATATTATGCCTGAGTTTGATTATGGATACCATCCGTATATGCGAAATCTGTTTAAGGTCAAATATGGAACTGATCCTTTGGATTTGGAAAATTCTGGAACTAGTGAAAAGTGGATAAATTTCAGACTGGAAGAATTGAATAGTACAATAGATGTATTGCGCGATCATGTTAAATCAAAAGAACTAAATATTTCAGCAGCAGTATTCCCTACACCAAGGATGTCTTCTGAAATGGTACGTCAAAACTGGAAAAATTGGCATCTTGATTGTTATTTCCCAATGGTATATCACAATTTTTATAACGAGCCAATAAGTTGGACTCAAAAAGTTATTGAAGAGGACAGAAAAGTTGTTGGCAATGATTCAAAAGTATTCTGTGGGTTATATCTGCCTGCTTTACAAAATGATAACGATCTTACAAAGGCAATAAACGCAGCCATGATTGGAGGAGCTGATGGAGTTTCTTTTTTTAGTTATGGGGCATTAAATGATGATATAATATTTCAAATAAAGAGTTTTACAAAATCTGAGTGATATTCAATAGGGAATATAGAGCGATAATGCTCGTGCAAAACATAGGATTCTTTATTTATTACCTTTAAATACTTAGTAATATTATTGCCTTGAATTTCTGTTATTTGTATTGGTGCTACAATATTGTTGTGTGCAATTCCCCACATCAGAAACCAATTAGTTTCTCAAGCTAATTATAATGCGGAGATAGAAAATAAGATGAGGAAATGAAAAATTTGAGAAAAATATAAAGCACTGAATATCAACAACAAATTTTGATGTTACTCAAGATTCCAAAACCCACTATAAAATTTAGTATATTTATCGCGAAACTTAATAATTTCTAGATGAAGAAGATAACTTACTTTAACCTGCTACTCTTCCCCTTATTACTTGGATGTTTAAATTTAAATGCTCAGTCATCTTTATCCGGGTATGTAACCAATTTGGAGAACTCAACTCCATTTCAATTTGTTACGATTAAAGCTATTGGAAACCAGACATATTCAATAGATACAGATCCATCGGGCTATTATGTAATGGCCATAGATACAGGACTATATGAAGTAGTTTTTGTAAAATGTGGATATGATACTGTTAAAACAACAATGTACATACCTGAAAACACCCAAGTATTTCATGATGCAGAAATGCATTTGTTTCCATATCCCCCTTTAGGAGTTACCTCAGAATATATCGGGAATACTTGTTATATCGAATTTTCAAACCCATTAATAGCCAACGAGATTATATTCGATGACGGAAGTTTTGAGAGACTTGAATATTGGGATAATGGAGGATACTTTGTTGTTAAATGTACTCCTAATAGTTATCCGGCAAAAGTCACTGGGTGTAGGATAAATTTTGGTGACGGAAGTTTACCTCCATACCCAAATACCTATGGAAGTGTACAAGTTTGTCTTTTTGATGATGATGGTACAGATGGGCTACCAGGAACACAAATAGACTATTTTGAAAGATATCTAAATTCAAGCAACAAATTTTGGAATGAATTTTACAATACACTCTCATTTAAAATAGACTCTGGAAGCTATTATATCGGGATTAAACATACTACCAACAGGCCTTCAGTTGTTTCGGATACCACAAGTATTTGCCAATATACATCATATAATAAAAGTTATTATACTAATGACTGGCAGCTGGATACTACTTGTAACTATATGATACGATCGTTGGTTGAGGAATATGGGGATATTTCAACCAGTATACAAGACTTTGAAGCAGCAATAATTACAGCAATAGAACCCTGTATTTATCCTTACAATACGTTATTAACACCCATTGCTGGATTTACTCATTATTTCCCAGGTGGACAACCATCATATTATTTTTCAGGAGCTGTAAGTGCTCATTATAATTATTCTAGTTCAATGTGGTCTTATTCTAACATAATACCACCTGAAGGCAACATCAGTGTTGCTTTCAATATTTCATCATGTAATCAGGGACCAGTTGATAGCACGCATATTCTTCTGATGGGTACAAACTGTGGCTTTACTGATTATTCAACTTTTACTGATAATAGTGGGTATTGCACTATTGATACAGTGCTCCACGACAATTTTCGAATTGTTGCCACTCACTATGGTTATAATAATTACCTTGATACAATTGAAATAACAAGGGACACCACAATAAATATAGAATTAAGTGAATATATTTATCCCCCTTACCGAGTAACAATTGATTCGATGACAAATATATTAACCTGGAAAAAACCAGTAGTTGGAATTATTCAGGAAGAAACGTTTGAAGATGAATTGTTTCCACCTGAAGGTTGGCAAAAGATGCATAATGGTTATCCTGATCCAACGAGCTGGTGGCGCAGTAATAAATTCTCTGCAGAATATTTCACCGTACCTTCAGGAGATGGTTATTATGCAGTGGCATATACAGATTTTGGTTCAGCAGGGTATCACCCTTTGGATTTTCTTATAACTCCTCAGCTCGACTTAAGTAATTCAGGATTATACCATCTTAAATTTGATCAATATTATACAGGAAATTATGGACATTCTGCCTATATTGAGTATAGTTATGACGACGGTATTACATGGGATACTTTAGCTGAAATGGATCCAAGTAATGTATGGAACAGAGTTTCAATAGATCTTTCCTCCATTTCAGGATTATCATCAGATTCCGTATGGCTCATATTCCATTCATCTGATCATAATCAGTGGGGATCAGGATGGGCAATTGATAATATTTCAGTAGTTGCTGATACTTTGGACATAATGGGGTATAACATAATATTGAACGGATTACCATATGATCAGGTTGATCCTCAGGATACATCATATTTTTTTGATAACCTGACATATGGTTATAGCTATATGGCATGTGTCAATGCGATTTATGGGTGTGGTGAGTCTGATTATTCTTGTGCCTCATGGCACTCAGGTTTCTTGCATCCGGTATTAAGTTTTGACAATACATATATAACAGGTAACTGGGATTTGAGGCTTCACTGGTTACCACCTTGCGTTACTGACACTGATAGTGTTCCTACTGGCCTTGTAAGTTTTATTCTTTATCAGAATGATGAAAAGTTAGACAGTATCTTATATTCAGGACAGCAAGCAGGAGAAATTATCACATATGAATTTGATTCAATACCTCCGGGAAATTACAAATTTGATATTGAAGCAGTGTATGATCTTTCTTATTATGGTTTTCCAGGAGAATATGCAGCATCAGTGAAATATTCAACTAATGTTTTTATTGCTTGGGGTGGTTTAATTCCTTATCTGGAGACCTGGGATCCTGATAGTGAAAATGTATGGGTATTTGATGATAGCATTTCTAACTGGAGTGTTTATGGTGGCTACGGAAACCCTGAACCATCGCTAAAGTTTAGCAAATTACCGCATATTCTAGAACCATATGAGTCAAGTATAACAAGTTCTTATATCCGGGCTGATAGTTTAACTTTCGGTGAAATAGTATTTAGTTTCGACCTTAGACTCAATGATATAAATATGGACAGCACTGAAATGATGATTGTTGAAATCAATAATGGGGAAGGTTGGAATGAAATAGTAACATACTACAATACAGGTGATATGCTTTTTAGTAATTATGAGTTTAACGTAACTAGTTTGTGCATTACTAACTTTTTTCAGGTACGCTTTACCGCTAAAGGTGAAAGAACTAATAATATATATGCATGGTACATCGACAATATAGCTTTTAGAAGGATTTGCCCACAACCAAGGTTGGTTTCAGCGTCTGTTGATTGGAATACTTTTAATAACCCTTCAAATAAAATTGAATGGAATAGTGCAGAAGGTCAATCCGTAACCGACTGGTTACATTATGATAACGGAGAAACGGTTAATCAATTCAGTGATGGTGACTTTATGAGAATCGCAACGGTATTTACAAAAGAACAATTAAGCAACTACGATAATTGTAGAGTAAAAAAAGTAAAGTACTTCATTGCAGATGAAATATCTCATGTTCGGATAGACTTGATTGAAAAAGAAAGTGGATATAATCTTTGGCTTTACCAGCTAGAAGTTACGGATCAAACTCAGGTTGGTGATTGGACTGAAATAGAATTTGATGAATCGATATCGGTAAATAAAAACAGAGATCTTTGGGTAACATTGTTTATACAAACAGAAGACTCTTCTAAAACACCAATAAGTACTGATAATTCTATGGCAGTTGATGGATATGGAAATTTGTTTTCACACGGATTTAATCACCCTTGGTTAACTCTAGACCAATTCGGTATTGATGGTAACCTAAATCTCAGAGCATATATTGAAAGTGTTCCGGATCAATTAACTAATTATCCATGGGAAACAGAACAATTCTATCTTTATAGAATGGATGAATTAACAACTCCAAACTACGAATTATACGATTCAATCCCAAGTATTCCATTTCAATTTGATTATGTGTATTATGACACAGTTCCCAATGTAAGTCTTCAATCGGGTTACTTTTACAAGGTTACAGCTGTAAACAGTAGTGAGTTAGATTTTTGCGAATCATCTCCTGGTATATCAAAAAATAACCCTGATGAAGATTATGTTTATATCTTCCTTGAAGGCGATAATGAAATCGAGTTATTTGATGATATCAAGGTTTTTCCTAATCCAGCCAAAGGAAAAATAAATGTAGTAAGTAAAGAGGTTATACATAGTATTAATCTTTTTAATATATCGGGTGATGTTGTGCTATCTGATAAAAACGTAAATAACCATAAGGTGATAGTAGATTTGCTACTTGTACCTGAAGGTTTATATATTCTGAATATTGAAACTGAGAACGCATCTCTGTTTCAAAAAATTATTATAGTTAAGTAGCGGTATGCCATGTTTGTGAATATTTCCAGTTTAAATACATACAAAAACACGGATTTTGATAATGGCATTGGAATAATAAAAGATGGCTTTGCTGATACTGGTGGATCAATAATAATTCACGCCTATGGTGCCTTTTTTGGGTTAGCTGTAGCCATGTCGATGACAACAAAAAAAGATCTTGAAAAGCCCATCGAAGCTGATGCCACCAGCGACAGGTATTCTGTACTTGGAAGTATGGTGCTTTGGGTATTCTGGCCAAGTTTTTGCGCGGCACTTGTTCCTCCCGAAGCTATCCCTCATACTGTTGTGAATGTGTTTTTAGCTCTATGTGGCTCAACTTTAATAACATATGTTGTATCAATTGCCATTAAAGGTAAAATAAATATTGCCTATATTGCCAATGCCGCACTTGCCGGAGGTGTTGCAATTGGCTCTACTTGTGATCATGCAAGCCATACTACTGCAATTTTTATAGGTGTTCTGGCAGGAGCAATTTCTACCTTTGGTTTTGCAATAATTCAAAGTAAACAGCAAAAGCTTATTAAATCCGTCGACACATGTGGCGTAACTAACTTACATGGTTTACCCGGATTATTAGGAGGACTTGCTGCAATACCAATTGTTAGTGGCATAAATGTCTCCGATCAATTATCTGGGATATTAATTACCATCGTTTCATCATTGATTTTTGGATTTCTAACAGGAAAACTTATTTCATTATTTGGATACAGGAAAGAATCTTATATTGATGCAGAAGAGTTTGAAGATGCTGATTAAATGAGTCTGACCAGAGCTTATGCTTAAATAACATGGTCTTATATAATCAAAATGCCTATCTTAGTCGAAACATTATGAATACCTAATATCATGAAAGAACTGACTAGATTACTATTCTATTTTATCATATTAATTGCATTTGTATTTTCTGCAAAGGCTCAACAACTGTCAGATTCAATTGTAGAAAAGGCAGTTCCTGTTTTTGAAAATGGAGAAGCCCAAGAAGTCCCCGCTTTTAGTAATTCCGAAAAATGGATAAGACACGACCTTTGGATTGAAACAGAGTTTGATACCGACGGTGATGGTAAACCCGATAGAATGCATGTTGATGTAACACGACCATATCAAACCGATACCGAAGGGCTTAAACTGCCAATTGTTTATGTTTCCAGCCCATATTTCGCCGGAGTAGCCCCTGATGTTGAAGGTGGCTTTTGGGATGTTAAGCATGAACTTGGTGAACCCGCTCCCCAAGAAAGAGTACACGCAGATGTTACACGTACCGGAGAAAGACCAATAATTTCAACCTCTCATACTAAAACCTGGGTTCCACGAGGATATATTGTTGTGCATTCGTCTTCACCAGGAACAGGGCTTTCGCAGGGAGCTCCTACAGTTGGTGGTGATAATGAATCGTTGGCTCCCAAAGCTGTAATTGATTGGTTGTGTGGTCGTATTCCGGGTTACACTTCCGTGGATGGGGATGAAAAAGGTGAAGCCTACTGGTCGACAGGAAAAGTTGGAATGACAGGAACCTCATATAACGGAACAATCCCATTGGCAGCAGCAACAACAGGTGTTGAAGGCCTCGAAGCAATTATTCCAATTGCTCCAAATACATCTTATTATCATTATTATAGATCGAATGGTTTAGTAAGATCACCGGGAGGTTATTTGGGTGAAGATGTTGATGTATTATACGATTTTATTCACAGTGGAGATGAATCCAAACGCGCATATAACAATGCAACCGTTCGTGATACAGAAATGAAAAATGGCATGGACAGGATAACAGGTGATTACAACGATTTCTGGGCTAGCCGTGATTATTTGAACGATATGGAACCAATGACAGCAGCTTTATTGATGTCGCATGGTTTTAACGATTGGAATGTAATGTCCGAGCATAGTTATAGGATTTATCAAGCAGCATTGGACAAGGGTATTCCTTGTCAGCTATTCTATCACCAGTACGGCCATGGTGGACCACCCCCAATGACGATGATGAACCGATGGTTTACAAGATATTTACATGGCATTGAGAATGGTGTAGAAAACGATTCACCAGTTTGGATAGTTCGCGAAAATGATAAGATGGATAACCCTACACCATACGATGCGTATCCAAATCCTGATGCTTTTCCTGTTACATTATATCCTGGTTCAGGAGCTCCCGAAAGAGGTAGTTTGAGTACTATAAAACCTACCAAAAAAGAAACAGAAACTTTGATTGATAATTATTCCTTTTCTGGAAATGCATTGGCACAAGCTGAAATTACAGAGCATCGCTTGATATATGTTACCCCAAAGTTTTCTGAAGACATTCATATATCAGGTATACCAAATGTTACGGTTAAACTTTCAAGTAGTAAACCAGCAGTAAATTTATCGGTTTGGTTAGTGTCGTTACCATGGAACGAAGGTAGGCGCTCAAAAATTACTGATAATATTATTACTCGTGGCTGGGCGGATCCGCAAAACCAAAAATCATTAACAAAGAGTAAGCCTTTAAAGCCTGGTAAATTTTACGAAGTAACATTTAACCTGATGCCTGACGATCAAATAATTCCAGCAGGTCAACAAATTGGACTATTGATTTTTTCAAGTGACCGAGAATTTACACTTTGGCCTGAGCCCGGAACTGAATTAACCATTGATTTGGATGGAACAAGTTTGACCCTGCCGATTGTAGGTGGTGCTGAAGTTTTTAATAATGCGTTGAAGGAAGATTAAATCCCCATATATCTCAAGCTACATTTACCGTTAATAACATAACTATGGAAATAATACTAATAATGACACTAAGTTTTTTGACCCTAATACTTGTATTCTGGGCATTGATTGATATAGTTAGATCAAGATTTATAAACCCAAATATGAGAACAGGTTGGTTGGTTGTCGTCTTGTTCTTTCCAATAATTGGATCAATACTATACTTTCAGATGAGAAAGACATTAACAACAAATGAAACATTGAAATTCAACCCAAAATTCAAGAATGTATAAGTAAAATCCAATCCTTAACCTGACATATTTAAGAAAATACAGCTATGATAAAAAAAGCACTACTTATCTTGCTTCTGGCATTTTCTATAAATACCGTTATCGCACAAAGTTTTACTACCAAAAAAACCTAAATAATCAACAATATATTTCAATAGAGTTTAATCCTACAGTGATTGTAGTGGTAGATACTGTGTATCATAAAATAGATTCTAAAAAAGCTGAATAATAATATATGGGAATTCCGAACTCTTTATAACAGAAAGCAATATAGACTTTTCGCATTTTGGGTCAAACATGAAAACCAAATGAAACTGGTTATTGCAACACATGGAATAATTAAAAAGACGCAAAAAACTCCAAAAAGTGAGATTGAAAAAGCAAAGCAATTGAGAATAGAATATTTAGAAAACAAATAACAACTACAGATATGAAAACTAAAAACACGAAGACCTATACTTTAGAGAAATTAACTGACAATTATATCGGAGAGAAAGGTACTCCAAACAGAACAAAATTTGAGTTTGACTTGAAAATGGATGTTTTAGGAGAAATGATAAAAAAAGCCAGAATTGAACAAAAGTTGACACAAGAACAACTAGGAACTTTGGTTGGCGTTCAAAAAGCTCAAATATCTAAAATAGAAAATAACACAAAAGATGTTAGATTCTCTACCGTATTGAAAGTTTTTGAAGCATTAAAAGCAAGGGTTAAAATGACAATTGACTTTAGTTCAAATTCTCACCTCGAAATAGCATAGAAACAAACATCTACCTACAACAATAGCGTATAAGTCATTACCGCGCAATGGCTTCGTAAAAAAATTACTTATAAATTTGAATTGAAAATAAAAATTCAAAAAAAGGAATAACAGCGGTAACGGCGCATCGCAAATCCGTTGGCAAACATTTGAAACCAAAAATTGAATTTTAATAAATGCATAATGACACGACTAAAACCAGCATTTTTTTCATTATTACTATCATTTTTATTCATAGTAAACTTTGCACAGGCACAAAATGACTCCGTTAAAAATGCCTCAACTGTGTGGAGCAAAATAGAGGCCTACACACCTACCAAAGTAGCCCTTCCTGATAACTACGATTCTACTAAAGAGCATACACTTATTATAGGACTTCATGGTTATGGTAGTACTGCAGAAAGTTTCTTAGGACTGAGCAAGCCCTTTACTGACGCTGGGTTTATTTTTGCAGCTCCGGAAGCTCCCTACCCATTACTTCTTGATAGCGGAAAACTGGTTTATGAATGGTTTCTCTATGATATCTCATCCTTTATAATGATAGAAAGACCTGCTTCTGATATAGAAAAAGCTGCCATGCGTGCGACCACTGAAAAGCAGATGGGACAAGTGATTAGTGATTTAAAAGACAAGTATATGGTGGACAAAATCTACTTTGCAGGCTTCTCTCAAGGCGGAATTATAACCTACAAAAAGTTCAACGGAAAGCACACCATCCCCAGGCACCTTATGGACTTTGTAATTGATTGGATTAACAAAGAATGAAAAAATAAAAACGCAGTTTATACCAACGAAAGATGAATTCAAAGATAAGGTATTAAAAGAAATTGAAAATAACGATAACTAATAACACCTAAAGCCTTATCCACTATTTAACCTGCCAATACCAAAATGAGTTGTGACATATAATCAATTTTCTATTTGGATCAATGTATGGGTCAATGTTAGGTCATATTACTCCCTGTTACAATAAAAAATTAAGAACATATCTGGTTAGTAAAATCTATAATTAGTTCATTTTAACTGTATATTCTTGAGTGTATTTTTTAAGAAAGTTAACCACAAGGCAAACAATTCGCCTCACTATGTTTCACAAAGTTATTCCATAGTAAGTAATCGTTATAAACTATAACGTGTTTTCTGATGATTGTTTGTAAAAGTAATTAGTATAATCCTTTGCGTGAAATACTTTGTGTTGGGTTCATGATAATAAGCTACTAGATAGTTATCGTGTAACTATTCTAGCCAGAGAAAGTAAAATAAGAGAAGCATTATTTGAAAATTTCCTTGCTGAAGAAAGAGTAGATGGATAATGTGAATGTTAACTCTTATTCGATTATAAAAATTTATGAGTAAGAATGAACACAAAGTAATAAACAAGACTCGCCATTCATGCTTTGTTAAAGGGTTATTATGTTCCAATTGTAAATTATTCACACTGGCAAAAGTTAACTGAATAAATTCCATAAAGTGATCCTGCGTTTTCAAAAATTGAAAAGCTATTTTGTTTAGTTTTGTGTTTAAAATCAGCCAAAAAATTAATTCAACCTGAGCTAAAAGCTATGATTGTTCGCTATTACCCATTGTTAATTCTCTTTCTTTTTGTTCAGTGTTCTAATCCGTCATTCAACTTCCAAGAATTAAATTGTGCCCTATCGTCACATGATGTGGATAAGAGTGAACACATAGCCATATTCTCAGATGAAAATTTAGAGTCGGAATTAGACCACCTTGTAAATCCCCACTCAGTAATAAATTCTAAAGATTGGGTTAAGGTACTTTCAAAATATATGTATGTGGTTATATTGAAAAGAGAAAGAGAACGTTTTATCGATATTGTACAAAACAAACCCTTTTCCTTCCACTATTTATTTGAAACTAGTGATATCATTATGTACCAGATTAATAATGATATAGGCCAAACGGAGATTTTTAATTTCTACAATAAAACAGGCACTTATTCATTAAACCTAAAAACCCCTATAAACAACAAATTTATAATAGATAACGGTTTGATTAAACACTACTCTGATTCAGAATTAGTTTATAGTATACCTAGAGAAGTGGTGTTCGGTTTACCGCTTAAAAAAACACAGACCAATTCAATACGGAAGAACAACTACCTGTTGATTAGCGGATCTATTAGAACGACTGAAGACAATGCAACAGCAAAAATAGTTACCAATTTTAAATCTAGAGAAGATGTTTCTCTTGAATATTATTCGCATCATATTCAAATGACTGAACCAATGAAATGGTATCCCTTCTTTTTATTATATCAAGTTAATACTAGATTGGTAGCTTCCGATAAATTTATCTCATATATATGGAATCTCAATCATTATGAACTAGAAGTAAAAACTTTGGATATAAAGGTAATGACCCCTCACAATGGTTTAGCAGAATTTTATGGACAAGAAGTATCACATATCTTCTGGCACCCAAGCACGGTTGGGTTTAATAAAGGATGGCAAAAAGGATCAGTAACTGGAACTGATAAAGAAGGAAAGTATCATTCCATCGCACCCAAAAAAACTGGTCTTCATATGAGTGGATCCATAAATGAATATAATGTTACCAATGGAATATCAGGGTTCTTGTCGCTTAAATCTAACTCTAAAACAAAAAAAATTGATGCGGAGTTCATCCTGAGAGTTACAACTTATGAGGGGAAAGAGACCTTTGTTAAAAAGATAATAATAAATTCTGGCAACGAAAACTGGCAAGAGCTGAACAAAGAAATTATTTTTCCCGAAAGAATAGATTCCGAAAGTCGGTTTCTTTTTTATGTTGCGAATCATGGTGAAGCAGAATTAAAAATAAAGGATTTGTACTTTACCTTTAACAGAAAGCAAATAGGTTGTATTGTAAATGATTAGCCCCCTGAATACATTTCCTTAAAAGACTATTCCCAAAACTTATCGATGAGCTTAAACATGGAGTGAATTGATGGTTATATCAGATAAAATTTAGGTTCTTGATATTGGCGTCAATGTTAAAATTATCTCACTTGTTATTTATGGTAGAGGAAATGTAATTAGGAACGATGAAATGGGAAAAGAAATATGATCGTTCATAACATTGGCCAAGGACAGGTGATGGAAGACTGTTTATTCAACTTTAACATCATATGGCATTATCGGTATAATATCAAATAGCATGACTCATGCTAACTAAAATACTTAGCCTTCATCTTTAAAGAAACACTTACCAGCAATATAAGTACCGGCACCTCAATCAGTGGGCCAATAACAGCAGCAAAAGCTTCTCCCGAATTAATTCCAAATACCGCAATTGCTACAGCTATTGCCAACTCAAAATTATTGCTTGCTGCAGTAAATGACAACGTTGCTGTTTTTTTGTAATCGGTTCCCATTTTTCTACTTATGTAGAATGAAACAAAAAACATCACCACAAAATATATTACTAGTGGTATGGCTATTCGAACAACATCCAAGGGTAGCTTTACAATGAAATCTCCTTTTAAGGAAAACATCACATATATTGTAAAGAGTAAAGCAATCAGTGTAAGCGGGCTAATTTTAGGAATGAAACTACTCTGATACCAATTTTTACTTTTTAATTTGATTAAAGAATACCGGGTGATAATTCCGGCTAAAAATGGAATACCAAGATATATTAGTACGCTTTCTGCTATTTGACCAATTGTGATATCAATTTCTGACCCTTGCAAACCAAATTTTTCAGGAAGTATCGTGATGAAAAAATATGCATATACCGAAAAGAAAAGCACCTGAAAAATACTATTAAAAGCTACCAGTCCTGCTGCATATTCAGTATCACCTTTTGCCAAATCATTCCATACTATTACCATTGCAATGCATCGTGCTAAACCAATTAGTATCAACCCAACCATATAATGTGGATAGTCCTGCAAAAAAATTACTGCCAATGCAAACATCAATACAGGACCAATTATCCAATTTTGCACAAGCGATAATAGGAGAACTTTACGATTAAAGAACACATCCTTAAGTTCTTCGTATTTTACTTTTGCCAAAGGAGGAAACATCATCACTATCAGGCCTATAGCTATTGGAATATTTGTTGTACCTTTTGTAAAGCTATTCCAGAACGAAGCAATATTTGGGAAAACATAACCAGACCCTACTCCAATTAACATGGCCATAAAAATCCAAAGGGTAAGATATCTATCTAGAAAAGAAAGTCTTTTGTTTTGTGATGACATTATAATATGGGTTTTATCTGTTCAGTATAGAAAACTCGAAAATCGCGTTCAATTTCATTTCTAACTCTTGTAAACTCGTTTGTAATTTGATCATCTGTACCAGTAGCATCGGCAGGATCATCAAAACCAATGTGTAATCTGTTTTTAACATTTCCAACAAAAACCGGACAGCTTTCATTTGCACCTCCACAAACAGTTATTACAAAGGCGAAGTTATCCGAAAGAAACTCACTAACGTTTTTTGGATAATTATTACTTATATCCATATTTATTTGGTTCATAACCTGAATGGCCTTTGGATGAACTTTTGAGCTGGGTTCTGTTCCTGCAGATACGACTTCCAATCGTGAATCATAGCTTTTTAGTAACCCCTCGGCCATTTGACTCCTGCAGCTGTTGCCTGTGCATAATATCAATATTTTCATAATTGATTTTCTAATTTTAGGGGGTAAAAATAGAATAAAAGATATAAATAAATGTTAAAAAACTGATAACCTATGCAGCTATTATTAACTTTGCTATTTGAGGATATCAATGCTCTATAAATCTAAACCTAATATTATGCGTAAAGCTTTATTTATTTTCCTGATCGTATCAGTGGCAATTGGTGTAATTAGCTCGTGTGAAAAAAAAGTCGAGAATAATTTTAAGATCACTCTAGAAGTATCAAACGGAGGAGACAGCACTCTTTATTTGAGTAAGCGCGAAGGAGGAGAAATGATTAACTACGACTCTGTTCAGTTAATAGATGGACAAGGCATTATTACAGGACATATTGATATGCCGGAGTTTTATTATTTAAAGTTTAAGGATACTAGAAACTATATTTCCGTTTTCGTTGAAGCTGGAGATATAGTTATAGAGGTTGATATGAATAACCTGGATAAGCCCCTGATTTCTGGCTCATTAACCCATGAAAAATTTATGGCATTTAACGATTCGGTCAGCATTTTTGATCAACAGGCATCTTTGTTAGGAAAGCAATATGGCGAGGCAAATAGTAATAATGATACTGTGCTTATGCAGCAAATTGAGGATCAATATATGGCTGTTGATGGTAAAAAAACAGAATATCTAATTGATTATGCAATAATAAATAACGATAATGTTGTAAGTGCCTTTTTGGTACTTAATAATTCATATAAGTTTGAACTTGAAGACCTGGAGAAGGTTGTAAGCGGTTTCGACCCCTCTATTGATTCAAGTGCTTATGTTAAAAGCCTGCAACAATATATTTCAACACTTAAAAAATCAGGAATTGGACAGCCATATATTGATTTTGCACTTAATAATCCCGCAGGGAACCCTGTTCCTTTATCTTCTTTACTAAATGGAAATTATGTGTTAGTTGATTTTTGGGCATCATGGTGTAGTCCCTGCAGGGCAGAAAATCCTAATGTGGTATTGGCATATCAAAAATTCCATGATAAAGGTTTTGATGTGGTTGGTGTTTCTTTCGATAAAGATCATGATAAGTGGGTTGAGGCTATTGCAGCTGATAACTTATCATGGGCACATGTAAGTGACCTCAAATACTGGAACTGTGCTGCCGGAAAACTTTATGGAATCCAAAGCATACCTCAAAATATTCTTATCGATCCGGATGGTATCATTATTGAAAAGAACCTTCGTGGTCAGGATCTACAGGACAAGCTGGCAGAATTGCTTAATTAAGATTTTTTATTTTTTGCATTAGCTATTTATTTGTAACAGATACTGACTGGTTTATCTTTTAATAACCTCTTGATTAGGTGTTTACATATTCATTTATTATATTTGTTGGCAAATTTGATTACTATGAATAAGGCTCTCATTATTCTTGATATCCAAAACGATTATTTTCACAATGGTTCTATGGAGCTTGTTGGATCTGAACAAGCAAGCGTGAATGCAAAGGCAATCATTGATAGATTCAGAGAAGAAAAATTGCCTGTCATTTTTATTCAACACATTTGCAAATGTTATTAATTCAAATGAATTTTTAGATGAAAACTAAACCCATAGACACACTAGTATATGCTTTAGCTTTTTTAATTCCATTTTATTTAGTGTTCTATCAACCACTATATGAAAACCCTGAAGCGAGAAAAAATAAAACTATTTGGAAATTTATTATTGCTGGGTTAGTCACCTATGTAATTTTAGGTGTTGTTTATTATCTAATCAAAAATTGAATATTATCATCATGAGTGAGAAAAATTTAAAATCATATTGGAATAGAGTTTATGAAAAATCTGAAGTTGAAAAACTTGGGTGGTATGAAGATAGTCCTGAGCCATCTATGCGGTTAATTAATAAGTGTAAACTAAGCATGAGTGGAACAATATTAAATGTGGGTGCCGGGGCATCAACATTGATTGATGAGCTATTGAAAAACGGTTATCAAAACATAATAGCCAGCGACTTAAGTGGAACATCATTGGAAATGCTTAAAAATAGATTGGGTGAGAAAGAATCTCAAAAAGTTCAGTGGATTATTGATGATTTAACTAAATCGGAAGAGTTGGTTAAGCTAAGCCCAATAGAACTATGGCACGACAGGGCTGTACTACACTTTTTTACTGATGAAAAAGATCAGGATGCTTACTTTAAATTGCTTAAAAAAATTGTGAAAAAAGAAGGATTCGTAATTATTGCCACATTTAATTTAGATGGGGCTACCCAATGCAGCGGACTTCCTGTTTGTAGATATAATAAAACAACTCTGGAGGAAAAACTTGGATTGAACTTTGAGCTTATTACAGATTTCAACCACACCTATAAAATGCCATCGGGAGATAGTAGGGAATATGTATATACCCTATTTCAGAGAATTAAATAATCTTTACTAATAATACGAAAATATTAGTCTATCTGTTAAAGACTATCATCTTGTACCATAGCTAAATCTTATTGGCATAATTTTTGTTATGATTAGCCTTCATCAATAAAGAACTAATATTATATTTTACTAATTAAATAAATCAAATGAAAAGATTATCCGTTTTTCTAATTGCATCACTTGCAGTTGTTATGATTATGTCATCATGTAAAAAAGATGAAGATACTTTTGGACCTCCTACAATTAACTTCGTTGGCGGTAGTGATTATGTTGATTCCGATGCAACAATTGCAGAAAATACTTTTTTCAAAGTAGGTATTGCAGCAATAGCTAATACAGAGTCTAACGAAAAATTAGCTTCACTTAGTTTAACAAGAACTATGTTTGGTATCGTATATACCGATACAACTTTATCAATTAATGAAACTACTTATGCTATTGATTTTGAATTTAACTCACAGGCTGCCGGAGTTGTTGAAACTATAGTTTTTACGGTAACTGACAAAGCTGGTAAATCAGCCGAAAAAAGCTTAGTTATTACCTATGAGGCTTCAGCGGTAAGTGTTTCCAAAAATATTGGAGTAACTATGGGATCATATAATGATGATAATGGAAGCTTTTATTCAACAGTAACTAATCAGGTATATAATAAAGCCGATGCCACAGATAATCAATCAAAAATAGATTTTCTATTTTACTTAGGTGCACAAAACGCTTCAACCATTGCATCACCTGCTGATATTCAGGCTAAAGCAGTTTTTGAGATTGCTAACTGGACAATTCATAACGAAACTTTGTTTGCAGAAACAACAATTACAGATACTGAATTTGACGCCATAGGTGACTCCTATCTTTTTCCAGAATTTACAGGTACATTAACCGATGTTAACCATCTTGAATCAGGTGATGTAATTATGTTTAAAACTGTTGATAATAGATTAGGTTTGATTAAAGTAAGTTCAATCAATGGTAGAGGTGATTATATCAGTTTAGATATTATTGTTTCCGGATAGTTTATTAGAAAATAATGTCGGGTGTTGATGGCACTGTTGGAGCTAAGCAAACCTGGGACAGCAATGTGAAGGGTGTTGGGAGAGGTTATCAGGAGATTTCTATAATTGACCCTCCAGTATACATCGAAACAAAACTTAAGTTTTATGATCCATATGAAAGTGAAGCTAACGGTTATGTCAAGCTAAAGGAAACAGGAATCAATGAAGTGGTTGCTACCTGGGGTTTTAAAAGCGAAATACCCTATCCATTTAACATTATGTCTGTATTTACCAATATGGACGATATGATGGGTGAGGACTGGGATAAAGGCCTTAACAGGCTTAAATTACTTTGTGAAATATAAGCAGAAGGTCAAAAAGCGCATTTATTTCAACCCCAAATTCATTGTCTGTTTGCCATTAAGCAAAACCCATTCGTCAATAATAAAAAGGTTATCTAACCTCAAAACATATAATTTCTGGTGAGTTACTATTGCCCTCAACACTAATTTCAACTTCATATTTTCCAATGGGCCATCCATTGTAAGGTTTGCTTAAACGGCTGTTTAAATCGAGATTTATACCTAAATCGGAATAGTTTAGGGTAACGTCATCAATAATTATTGTTTCGCCATCAACATATTTCCACACAAAGTTTACAAAAGTATTATTGGGTGCATTTATTAACTTGCAACTTACATAAATTTGAGGATCATCTGTATTAAATACATGATCATTTTTATTGCAACATTCATCTGATAAGTTAACACATGTTTTAATATCTGCTAAATAAGCGGTTGTTACTTCAAACTCACACGATGATAAAATAATGCTCAATAATAAAATGAGGGCAATAATTTTAGTTGAATTTTTCATGATTATTAGTCTAATAATTCTATATGACAATACCCTGGGGCTACCCATTTTTTGTTAAAAATATGTTTGGAATAAACATATTGCAACTGAATTAAGACAAGTGCGGTTATATTTCTATTATTTGCCTAAGAATTTTTATTATCCGCAATAGGTGACCTTTTATAATAATTCAATTCTAGCTAGTAATATTAACAATTAGGGTTATGGTTAAAACAGTAGTGATTGGGATAATAATAAATCGGTGTTAACTAGCCTGTATCATAATATTATTATTTGTAGGTGCATTTTCTGTAATGGCCTCAAGCCATTCTGTTAGTGCCAATGTAAATACAACATAGTTTTAGAGGGATTGAATTGAAATTAATTTGCTTCATGATCAAGGAACTGATCAAGTTTATACGAAAGCGACTTCTCAAAATACAGGGTCAATTATTTTTTCTTTGTCCAATACGAAGTTTTGTTAAATAATGGGAGGACTGTTGTTACTCTTAATCTCTCCAGATTATTTACATCAGGGAACTTCATAAAGCATTTTCTAGTTTTACCTTTTTTGTAATCATAGATCTCACCATCTTTCCATTCACCCTGCATAAATACACAATCTTTCAAAAAGGTTAAACCTTTGATTGGGCGAGTTCTAAGCATGGGGTCTGGATTAAGTTTGTCTAATTTAGGTTTTCCGGTTTCAGGATCAATGGGTACCTTAAGCTCAACAAACTCTACAAGAAATTTGTTATCTTTTTTATAAATTTTGAGCTCATCCAGGTCTTCATTTATATAAGTGCCCAAAATAGAATCCGCAGCAACTCCTTGTGCTTGTAACTGCATCATTGGGGAAATCATCATGCACATAACGGCAATTATCATACTCAATTTTTTCATAGTGGTAATTTTAAGTTATTATTAATTCGGATTTAGCAATTCCAAATATGATTCGCTAATATATATATTTAATTTCATTTGAACAATATAGTCGGTTAAAAAAATATTTAAGTAATAAGTTCATCAGGTAACTTATTACACCTATTCATCATGCCATATTTACAGAACCGGGTAATTGCCGCAAAAAAAACATAGGATAAACGATTTGCAGACAACACACAGGTACTAGCAACTCTCAAATGTCTTCAAAAGACATTAATAAATTTTGTAATTTGCAGCCTGAAGGCTTAAGTTTACTCAAAACCGCCATGAGGTTATTAGATAAAAACAAAGAAATGTATTAGTGTCATTTTATACATAGTTAAGATGAAGAAAACAATTTCAACCCTCATAATTATTATGTTTCTCGCTTACTGCAATAGTGAAAAGCAAAGCATAACAGATAGTATGTTGCCTTTAAATCCGGCTCCCAAAACTTTTGATTTAAATACCGGTGTAGGGTATTCTACTAATACTCTCACAGGTGACAGCATACTACCCATAATTAACTCTTTAGGTGATACCATAATAACAGGAAAACCTGTTCCAGCCATCGGCAAGGTCATTGATCCCGATAGTGTTGGAAGGCCTAAAATCATTTCTACAGGTAAGCCAAAGGTAGTTCACACAAAGTCTAACACACATAGTATACCGGAAAACCTAACCGTAATACATGTATATAAAAATGAACTCAGTACCTTCACCCCAGGTGTGGATACCTCTTCTTTTGTATTGGTTAACTCCATAGGCGATACTTTAACCACAGGCATACCCATACCTGCAAAAGGGAAAGTTGTTCCCTGCATACTCCCAATACCTGTTAAGGCTTTACCACCTGTTTCTAAAAATAATGCTCGTATTAATATGAAACAAATGGATGTGGAACAGGGATTGAATTCATCATCTATTATGTCTGTTTTTATAGATAGTAATGGCAATATCTGGTTTGGTAGTATGGAGGGAGGTGTAAGCAGGTATAACGGTGAAAACTTTACACATTTTACAGTAAATGAAGGCTTAAGTCATAATAATGTTTTTTCCATAATAGAGGATAGGAAAGGCAATCTCTGGTTCGGTACTGAAGGTGGCGGTGTAAGTATGTACGATGGTGAACGATTTACTCATTTCACCGAAAATGAAGGTTTAGGTTGCAACATTGTGACATCAATGATCGAAGACCATAATGGCAATCTCTGGTTCGGCACTGAAGGTGGCGGTGTAATTATGTATAATGGAGATGGTTTTACTCATTATACCCAAAAAGAGGGCCTATGCAATAATAAGATCAGATCCATAATGGAGGATCGCAATAACAACCTATGGTTCGGCTCCTCCGGAGGAGGTGTGAGCATGTATGATGGTAGTACGTTTACACATTTTACCGATAAAGATGGCTTGGTTGATAATTGGGTTATTTCCATATTGGAAGATAGCAAAGGCAATATTTGGTTTGGAACTTTTGGTGGAGGGGTTAGCATGTATAATGGTGTCAGCTTTACACAGCTTACAAAAAAAGAAGGTTTAAGTAATAATGTGGTTACATCCATGTTAGAGGATGACTTTGGTAATATTTGGTTTGGAACTTTTGGTGGAGGGGCGAGTATGTATGATGGTGAAAAATTTACATATTTTATTGAAAAAGAAGGTTCCAGCAATATATCTGTTACATCCATCGCTAAAGATGACAATGGTAATATCTGGTTCGGTACATGGGGTAATGGCGTATACCTTTTTAAAAACAATTCCTTTATCCATTTTACCGAAACAGAGGGACTAAGTAACCATGAAGTCTGGTCTATACTTGAGGACAGCCACGATAATTTGTGGTTTGGAATCTTTAAGGGCGGGATAAATAAATATGATGGTAATAATTTCACACATATTACTGATGTAGATGGCTTAAGTAAAAATACTATTTGGTCGATTTTTGAGGACAAAGCCGGGAATCTATGGTTTGGAACAGATTATGGTGTTCAGATGTTTAAGCATGGGAACTTTCGGGATACACAAACAAGCTTTGCACATTTTACTGAAAAGGAAGGTTTGAGTAAAAATATTGTCACTTCTATGGTAGAGGACAAATTTGGGAATATCTGGTTCGGTACTAAAGGTGGTGGTGTATGTATGTATAACGGTGATTGTTTTACCCATTTCACCGAAAATGAAGGTTTAAGTTGTAACAATGTGACATCTATTATTGAAGATCATAATGGCAATCTCTGGTTCGGAACCGATGGTGGTGGCGTAAGTATGTATAATGGCTATAGCTTTACTCATTTCACTGAAAAGGAGGGCTTAAGCAGTAATAATATCCAGACCATCTTTGAGAGTCAATCGGGCAAACTATGGTTTGGAACTGTTAACAGAGGAGTGTGCACCTATGATGGCGAAAAATTTACGCATTTTACTGAAAAAGAAGGCTTAAGTAATAATAATGTCCAGGCCATTATTGAAGATAGCTCCGGAGATATTTGGGTTAGTACTTATCATGGATTAAATCACTTTTTGTTGGGTCCGGATAGTGTTTCCTTTTCAATACATACTTATGATAAACATGATGGGTTGAGGGGTATAGCTTTCGTTCAAAGTTGCACAGAATTAGATAGTAAAAATCGAGTTTGGTGGGGAAGTGGAAAAAATATTACTATGTTGGATCTGAATACTTTTAGGGTCCCGGTCGATCCACCCAATATCCACCTCAACCGTATAGAAATTAACGAGCAGTTTATTGACTACCGAAATTCAAAAGGTAATGTTGGTATTGAAATGGAATTTGATGGCGTTGCAAGGTATTATAATTACCCTACTAACCTGGAACTTGGTCACAAGAGTAATCATCTTGATTTTTATTTTTCAGCCATTGATTGGTCAGCTCCACATAAAATTAAATATAGCTTCAAGATTGAGGGTTTAGTTGATAATTGGAGTTTACCAACTTCAGAAGCCAATGCAGAATACCGAAACTTACCTTACGGTACTTACACATTTAAAGTTCGTGCCATTGGGGAAGCACAAATTTGGAGCGAATCCTTTGAATATACATTTACCATACTACCACCATGGTGGCATACCTGGTGGGCAAGATTAGGATATGGCATTATTACTTTGCTACTTATTATCGCTATTGTTCGCTGGCGCACTGCCAATCTAAAACAACGCCAAAAAGAATTGGTAATTGAGGTTAGGAATGCTACGAAAGAGATTAGAGAGCAGAAAGATGAAATTGAGATTCAAAAAAAGGTGGCTGAATCAGCCACTCAGGCCAAAAGCCAGTTCCTCGCTACCATGTCACACGAAATTCGAACTCCAATGAATGCCATAATTGGTCTTACCAATTTGGCACTAAAAACAAAATTGGAGCCAAAACAAAGGGATTATTTATTAAAAGTAGATCGTTCAGCCATCTCACTCTTAGGAATTATTAATGATATTCTTGATTTCTCAAAAATTGAAGCAGGTAAGCTAAATATTGAAAAAATTCCATTCGACCTTGAACAGGTTTTTGAAAACGTTGCCAATTTAAATGCCGCCAAGGCTCAGGAGAAAGGTCTTGAGTTTAGTATCCATATTGCAAAAAATGTTCCGTTTTACCTAATAGGAGATCCATTACGTGTCACCCAAATCATTACAAATTTTTGCAATAACGCCATCAAGTTTACAGAAAAAGGCGATATATTGGTAAATGTGGAACTTTGTGAAAAACTGCCCAACGGAAAACTAAAAATAGACTTCTCTGTAAAAGATACAGGCATTGGCTTAACAGAAGAACAACAAGGCAAAATATTTCTCGAATTCAGTCAGGCCGACAGCACCACAACAAGAAAATATGGTGGGACAGGTCTCGGTCTTGCCATCAGCAAGAAACTTGCAGAAATGATGGGTGGTACAACCTGGCTAATTAGCGAATATGGTAAAGGCAGCACTTTCTACTTTAGTGCTATTTTTGAATGTCAAAAGCAAAGTAAGCGTGAGCTATTTAAAGCTCCCTCAGGACTTGAAAACTTAAGAGTGCTGGCCTGTGATGATAGCTCAACAGCAAGATTTATTGTAAAAGAGACCATAGAGACTTTTGGGTTTGAAATTCAATTGGTTGATTCAGGTAAAAAATGTATTGAAGAACTTCAAAATAACAAGTACGACTTGTTAATTGTGGATTGGCTAATGAATGAAATGGATGGTTTAGAAGTCATTAAAATCATTAAAAATAATGCTGCAATATCTGATATTCCTATAATCATGATAAGCGCAATCGGGAACGAAGATGTTGCTCAAGAGGCTCTAGAACTTGGCGTTTCTCATTTCATATCCAAACCCTATACATATTCAACATTATTCGATACGATTATGGAGATTTTCGGAAAAGAAATACGACCCCCCCGCACCCGTATTGAAAAAGGAGAAAAGCACCAGAAAGCTCTCCAAAAAATTACAGGAGCTACCATACTATTGACAGAAGATAATGAGATCAACCAACAGGTTGCAACTGAATTATTAGAAGATGAAGGATTTCTGGTTGAGATTGCCAATAACGGAAAAGAAGCTGTGGATATGATTGCTGCTTCCGGATCACCATCGAGATATAGCTTAGTTTTTATGGACTTACAAATGCCCATAATGGATGGTTTGACGGCTACTAAGGAAATCAGGAAACTCAACCAATATAATACCGTTCCTATCGTATCAATGACAGCTGATGCTGTATCAGGTGTAAAAGAAAAGTGCCTTGAAGCAGGGATGAATGATATGGTTACCAAACCTATCGATCCTGATGAAATGTTTGAAGCTATGGTGAGGTGGATCAAGCCGGGAGAGAAGAAAAAAGATCAAAGAAAAAATCTGTCAGCCGTCGAGGCAGGGATTAAAGGAAAAAGTGACAAGCTAAAGGAGGATGAAATAGAAATTCCTGATATTCCAGGCTTGAACATAAAGAAGGCCTTAAGCAGATTAAATAACAAAAAGAAACTGTATTTAAGTATACTTGAGAAGTTTTATTCAAATAATCAGAATGTTGTTGCTGAAATTAAGTCCACAATTGCTAAAGAGGATTATGAAACCGCACAGCGATTGATTCATACACTCAAGGGAGCTACTGGAAACATTGGGGCAGATGAAATTTATGAACAAACTAAAATAGTTGAAAATAGCATTATCAGTAAAGATCTAAAAAAATTCAATGACGAAATAATTGATCTGGATAATGAATTGCAAAGTCTATTTATTAGCATTCCCCAAAAAATAGATTTTCTAACTAAAATTAAGGGTGCGGATATTAAATTAATGAATGAAATTATCCCTAGATTTAGACTCCTTCTAAAAACCAAAAACCCAAAAGCCAAAGGGCTTATCACTGATTTAGAAAATGCAGGTTTATCAGGAAAGAGTTTTAATGAGATGGTAAAAAAAGTAAATAGCTATGATTTTAAAGGAGCAGCCAAACTACTAAATGACATTGAAAAAACAATAAACTAAAATATTATGGACAACCTATATAATAATACTATTCTTATTGTTGACGACACTCCGGAAAATATTGATATTCTTGTAGAATTGCTGGAAGACTTCGATAAGCAAGTAGCAATTAATGGTAATGACGCCCTTGAAACAGCATGGGAAGGAAATCCTCCCGATTTGATTTTACTCGATATCATGATGCCCGAAATGGATGGTTATGAAGTTTGTGAGAAACTTAGGGC
>JABMPH010000234.1 GCA_013203805.1 Bacteroidota bacterium
ATATCAGACAAATATTTGAGGCATACCTCGTCCGATGAGAACCGTTCAGTGAATTTTAAGAGCTCCTCTCCATTGAAAATATCCATATCTATCATTATTTCAAGCAAATATAATATTAATTAAGTAAACACCTCAATTTAGTTTTATAGCCAAGTATTTTGTTTATAATAATTAGAGGTTCATTCGAGTAGGCAACAAATTCTTTTTTATCACTCTTGAAATACAAAACCGAATCATTCAGTACCTCAAATTTGTTTTTATTTTTTCTAATGAAATAGGAATAGAAATAACGAAGATTCTTTTTCCTCTTGTTTTTACCTGATATTTTAACTTCTTCTATGGAAAAAACATTTGTTTTTAAGGTTATTTCTAAAACTTCATTTTTGTTGACGATCGGAGTTATAAACGATTCGTAGGAAATATGGTCTGCAACCAAAGTACATGGAATATAGGGCACTTCTAGAATAAAGTTTCCCTGCATATCTGAAATGCAACCTCGTGTAGTACCTGAAATAAAGATCTCGGCATGTGGAATAGGTTTTCGCGTTTCAGAGTTAATTACAGTTCCTGACAAAATAAACTCTTCCGATTTGCTTATTGTTGCTTGCGCCAACAATGTACAGTGTAGAAAACACATTGCCAATACCATGTACAATGATGTATATGTGAATTTATTATTCATAAATTGATTGTAGTACTTAAATATCCAAATTGATTTTTTTACCGGATTTTTATCCGGCTTATGAACAAAGGCTATTCAATTGTGGTCAATTTGGTTTAACTCCACCTTTAAATATTCTGTATCCTTTGTCCTTTGGGCATAAAACGCCTCTTGATTTTCTTTTTTTGAGTTAAAAGAACGTACCTCTTCCATATGCTCTTGGATTGATCTTCATATTTTTTCCTCCTTCCTGTTTTTTATGCCGCTTCAACGAGCCTGTAAGTACTTGTAAACGTTTATAAACGCTTACTGTCGGTTACTAAATTAACAAAATCAATCATTTGTTAGCCAGATACTTTACGAAAGTTTTTTGGCTTAAAAGATTCACGCTAAAAGGAAGTAGAATACAGAAGTGAAAAAGGTTCAAATAGTTCCCAATGTGAAACCGTTAGTTCAACAGAGATAATAGTTGAACTAACGATGTTATCTACAGTTGTTGTACGCATAGTTATTATTTAACCTCTATAAATTCAATGTTAGTTATGCTCCCCTGCCATGAAGTTATTGATGCTGAAAACTTATCCTTCGTATTATTAGGAAGTATTATTTCCAAATTATTCAAACGATTGTGGTTTGGTGTTGAAACGGCCACGTTAGACTTAAATTTAAGGCTAACTTTAACTTTGTATTCTTTAGATTTTAATAAATTGATCCCCTTAATTTCTTCTACTTTTGTACCTAAATCATCTGAATATGTAAATTTAATAGATACTTTTCCACTTCCTCCTTTGTTCATTATATAGAAATACACATTTAGACCAGTTATCCAAGTTGACTGGTGACAAATAAATTCACCTAATAATGTTCCATCACTTGCTACAACAGTAGTGGGCTCTCGATATATGCCATAACTAGTTTTATATTTACTCTTATTAATTTGTTTAAAGACAATATTTGGCATTAATTTGGCCTTTGCATTTAAAGCCTCCTGTAAATATTTACTTCTTGGATAGTTTGATAAAAATAACTCATATCCTTTAATCGTATTTTTGCTTTTAGCCTCTCCCCAAAGTCTCTGTTCTCTTAATTTAATTTTTATCTCTTCTAAATTTGCTTTTGTATTCTTAGCTTCCTGTGAATATTCACCGTCTGGATATTTTGACAAAAACAATTCATACCCTTCAATCGTATTTTTGCTTTTAGCCTCTTCCCAAAGTCTCTGTTCTCTTAATTTAATTTTTATCTCTTCTAAATTTGCTTTTGTATTCTTAGCTTCCTCCGAAAATTCACTGTCTGTATATTTTGATAAAAACAACTCATATCCTTCAACTGTATTTTTGTCTTTAGTTTCTTCCCAAAGATTATTTTCTTCCAATTTGCCCTTTATATTTAGAGCTTCTTGCGAATGTTCACTTTCTGGATATTTCGAAAGGAATAATTCATATCCTTCAATTGAATTTGCCTCTTTTGCTTTCTCCCATTGTTTGTTGGCTGTAGTGCAAGACAGTAAAAAAATTAAAAAAATGGACAACATTAATTGTAAATTTTTCATGATGGCTTTCTTTTAGTTTATAATTTTTTATGCAATTGCAGATAACGTAATAGTATTTTATCCATCGTTATCGCAAAATACAATAATACATTGATATACGCTAAGATTACATATATAGAATAAATCTAATTAAAATGATGGATAAAATATAGTTGGACGATGCCCCCGGATGCTATGTGCTTCTTATGCCTCGTAATCTCACTTTGTTTTATTGTTTGTTGGTTTTCATGCAACTGCTCCTTATAATCCACTATTTCCATGATATATTCTTTCATTTATAATTTTAGTGTAAAAGGGGAAACGGGAAAGACCTTTGAAAGGTTATCGCCGCCAGGCGGTTTCGTTCAACTATGTGTATGTGCACCTTTTATTTTTTTGTGTATTTCAGTGCTAATTATTTTAAATTTAGCGACATATCCGTTTATAAGCGTAAGTACTTGTAAACGTTTATAAAC
>JABMPH010000235.1 GCA_013203805.1 Bacteroidota bacterium
GATATTTTGGAGTTGTTTTGTTAAATGAGGTTATTGTAACCCGTAAGCAGGTACTTGTTGGGATGCTGAAGCACGAAAAGCAAGCTAAAAAAGCTATCGAAGTTGGAGTTATTCCTGCTCATGAATTACTTAGGGTTCAAGTTGCAGTTGCTCAGGCACAGCGTGAGTTATCCGATGATATCAACAAGCTTGATATTGCACAAATGGGATTAAAGACAAGCATAGGCTTAAGCCAGGAAATTCTTGTAATTGCCACAGATAGTCTTAAATTTAGGCTAGCTGCAATTAATTTGGGGGAACTACAATTGGAAGCTCGACAGGAACAACCCATTTTTGGTATGATAGCTCAGCAAAAATTAATGGTGGATCAACAGCATGCCCTCGATGTAAGTGAGTTTTTACCGCAAGTAGCTGCTTGGGGTGAATATGGCTTTTTTAGAGAAGAGTACCCTGTTATTATGCCACCTGCTATGATAGGCGTGCAAGCTCGATTAAATATTTTTCATGGCTTATCAAAGTTAAATAAACTGAAGTCAACTAAATATCTTACAGAAGAGGTGCTGAGAGCAGAAGAGTATGCACATCAACAGGTTAGTTTATGGGTTGCAAGTTCTTACCGTGAAGTACTAAATAGTGAAGAAAAATATCGGAAGATGAAGTCGACGGTTGAGTTGGCTGCTAAGAATATGGAGATCAACGAAAAACGATTTCAGGAAGGATTATCAAGATCAATTGATGTGATCGATTCCCGACTTCTATACGAAGGAGTTGTTCTAGAGCGTCTTAGTTCGTTATATGATTATTGTGTGGCACTTGCTGATCTTTACCTAGCAACAGGTAATCCGGAAAAGGTTGTTTATATGTTGAATAATTAGAGCCTTCTAAATAGGATCAAAAACATAAGTTTAAACCTATGAAATGTGCCAAAAGAAATATCAGTAAATCGAACATGGATATTTTTCATTGGCGAATTTCATCTGACAAATAAAAATAAATTTTACAAAGATGAAAGTTAATAATAGCCTATATGCCCTTGCCATACCAGTTGTGGTAATAATTGTTGCTGTGGTAATGCTGATTGTTAGGCATGAAGAAAAAGATGAAAGTATAATCCTTGGCATGGTTGAAACTACTACAGTAAATGTAGCCTCAGAAATCCCCGGCAGAGTAGATGTAATAATGGTTAACCTGGGCGATAAAGTTGAAAAAGGGCAAGTTGTGGCAACACTGGAACCAAGTATAATGAATGCTAAGGTTGGCCAGGCTGAAGGTATCCGAAATGCAGCTAAGTCGATGTTGAAACGTGCAAAACAGGGAACACGCAAAGAAGCGATTGAAGCTGCTAAAAATCAGTATAATATGGCTAAAAGTCAGTATGAATTTGCAGATAAAACTTATAATAGATTTTTAGTTCTTTATACCGATAGCATTATTTCGAAGCAGGAAATGGATGAGATGGAATTTAAACACTCTGCTGCAAAAAATGAAATGGAAGCTGCAAACTCAATTTACAAGTTGGCAAAAGAAGGAGCCTCATTGGAGGATATTATGATCGTAGAGGGGGAGGTGGAAGCTGCTTCGGCAATGCTACAGGAAGCAGAAGCATATTTCGAGCAACTGGAGATTATTGCTCCAGTTTCGGGCGAGATAAGCAATAAAATGGCTGAGGAAGGTGAGGTTATGGCAGCCGGTTATCCAATTCTAACAATTATGATTCCTGAAAAAATTTACGCTATTGCAAATGTTCGAGAAGATAAACTGGAGGCTTTTAGTTTGGGTAAAATTATAAAGGGTAAGGTTCCGGGGGTTGGCGGTAAAGAGTTTGAGTTTGAAGTTACTTACCTTGCTGTTATGGCCGACTTCGCAACATGGGTTCCAACACAATCGAAGGGTGATTTTGACTTGAAAACATTCGAGGTACGACTTACTCCTGTTGCTCCAATTGAAAATTTGCGTCCAGGCATGACAGTTCAGCTTTCATATTAGTACTCACGTAATGAGTTATCCTGCATTCATAAAAGTTGCTCATAGGGAGTTTCTGATTTCATCAAAGAATCCATCGGTTCGAAATTTGATGTTGTTTGTGCCTGTGGTGGTATTTATACTTCTTGCTACTATTTATGTTGAGGGATCATTATCAAAAATTCCTGTTGCTGTTTATGACGAAGATCATACAAAACTATCCCGTACATTGGTAGAGTTTTTTAATTCTACCGAATCGATGGAGGTTACATATTATCTGAGTTCGGAAGATAAGCTTGAAACTTTTTTTCTAAATCATAAAGAGCATGCTATTTTTCGGATTCCTCATGGGATGGAACGCAGCATTATGAGAGGCGAAAATGTAACGATTCAAACGCTTACTAATTCATCAAATATAATTTTTGGTAATATCCTGTTGAGGGAAGCTTATACTGTAGTTGGAACATTGTCGGCGGGCATTACCATCGAAAAACTTGTTGCAACCGGATTATCACCTAATCAGGCAATGAACCTGGCTGTACCAATTGTTGTTACTGCAAAACCACTCTTCAATCCCATATATAATTACCTATATTATTTGGTTCCCGGATTGTTGACTGTTCTCCTTCAGATGATTGTTTTCTTTATTTCTGCTCGATCAATAAATTCTGAATTTAGCAATGGAACTTTTAATAGTTTACTTGAAGTTAGTGATGGTAATGCTGTAAATATTATTGCAGGTAAAAGCCTGGTATACCTATGTTTTGGTATAGCAATTACAATGTTTATTGCAATTATTTTTGTGGGATTTGGCATTCCGTTTATGGATAAGGAACTTGAATTACTTGTCCTTTTCTCTGTATTTATTATTTCAAACATTGCATTGGGATTGATGTTATCATCAACTATTGATGATGAAATAATGTCGCTTGATATTGCATTTTTCTACAATTCACCGGCATTTGTATTCAGTGGTTTTACATTTCCAATGTTTGGAATGCCTTTTTTCGATACATTATATGCACAGTTTATTCCATACACACATTTTTTATATGCTTTTTTTAAGGTATATCAAATTGGAACGCCATTTTCATTTATTGAAAGCGAAGTAGTAGCAATGTTGATCTTTACTATTGTGGGATTTGTTACTGCATACGTAGCACTACGAATTAGAATAAAGCAGACTAGTAAAAAACAGTTACTAAAAGTTGTATCATAATATGAGCAAATACTACAGCATGAAGTCAATTTTTAGTAATGAGCTGAAACTCGTTGTCAGCGACCATAGTATATTACTTACAGTAATAATTGCCCCACTACTTTATGCATTTTTTCTTGGATCAATCTATCTAAATAAGGATATCGAGCAAATTAGGTTTGCTGTTGTTGATTATGATAATTCGAAAACTTCAAGAGAGTTAACAAGAATGATGTCTGCAAGCCAGAAAATTGATATGGTTGGGTATTTAGAAGATTATGATGATGGAGTTCAAAAGCTAATGAATCTTGATATACAAGGGTTCTTAATATTTACAGATGGCTTTGAAAAAGAGTTAATGAGAGGGGAGGGGACGAACCTTAATTTATATTTAAATACAACTCAGTTTTTACCATCAAATGATCTTAATATGGCAGTTAACGAAGTTATGTTAACTGTAGGTTCTGGCATTAGATTGGAGTATTATGAAATTCAAGGAATTGAATCTCACAAGGCAATGCAGCTTATTAATCCGGTTATATCTGAGGTAAAACCAATTTATAATGTAACCAATAGTTATGGAGGGTTTTTATTACCTGGATTATTCTTTTTAATTCTACAACAAACTTTGCTTATTGGTTTAGGAGAAAGTGTTGCCCGTGATAATGAAAAAGGAATATTAAAGTCCTTATTACAAAGTTCTCCCAATGGAATAGTTAATTATATAAGTGGTAAAACCGGTTATTATTCGTTTTTATATTTGGCATACCTAATATTATTTATAGCAGTTGTATTTCCATTTTTTGGTCTGCCGATTGCAGGATCGATTATTTCAATTTTTATTGTTTCGATTTTATTTTTAACTACGATAATGGTACTAACCATGCTAATTGGAACTTTTGTAAAAAGTCAAGTTAGAATGATGGAGATATTAGCATTCACATCTTATCCCTTTTTCCTGCTTTCAGGATATTCATGGCCAGTTTCATCGATGCCTTTACCATTGCAGTGGTTAGCTGCAACAATTCCAACAACACCAATGATGGAGGCTATGACTCGTTTATTTGTAATGGGAGGTGGATGGAACGATGTAATATTTCAGGTTCAGCATCTTATTATACTTTTAGTTGTATTGATGATACTATTGATTTGGAGATTAATTTATATAAGCAGAATTGAAAACAAAATAAATAGAAATAGTTTGAGTCATATATGAATGATAGTGTTATTTCCAGGAAGTAAGTTTATGCCACCTTGTAGCATAGAAGTAAATAAACAGGTACAATGGTATCATTACCGAATAAGCCAATTGTGATGAATAGTCGTCAGCAAGCTTTCCCCATATTAATGGCAGTATAGCACCACCGGCAATTGCCATAATTAACATGGCCGAACCTGTTTTTATAAAACGACCTATACCATGTAATGCCAGAGGCCATATAGCCGGCCAAACCATTGCATTTGCAAACCCTAATAAGGCTACAAAAGTTACCGATACCATGGGAGAAGAGTAAATTGCAACTAATGAAAATAAAACTCCAAGAACGGCAGAAATTGAAAGTGCTTTTTCTTGAGACATGTATTTGGGAATTAGAACAATCCCACATACATATCCAACAATCATTGAAACCAAAGTTAAAGAAGTGAATATTTTGGCTGTACTGATTGGGATCCCTAAAGAAATACCATAACGAATAATCGTATCCCCGGCTATTACTTCAGCTCCAACATATAGAAAAAGAGCTGCAACACCCAGAATTAAGCTAGGAAATTGGAATATATTTGTTTTTTTATTTAATCCCTCCAATATTTCTTCATCCTGCTCTTCTTCAATTTCTGGTAGTGGAGCATAACGGATCATAATGCCCAATAGTACAAGAACAATTGTCATTATTAAATAAGGTATGATAACGCGAGCTGCCAGATCGTTTAAGGCAACAATTTTCACCGCCTCCTCCATTGTTTGGAGTTTTTCTACAAAAACATCACCATCATGAAGTATGAAATAAGCTAGTATTAAAGGTGCTAAGGCACCAGCAACCTTATTGCAAATACCCATTATACTTATACGTTTAGCAGCTGATTCGCGAGGGCCTATAATTGTTACATAAGGATTTGATGCCGTTTGAAGCAATGCCAATCCTGTTCCTAGAATAAAAAGGCCAAGCAAAAACAGACCATAAATACGTGTTTGAGCAGCAGGAATAAACATTGCAGTTCCAACAGCCATGGTAAGTAGGCCAACCATCATTCCGTTTTTAAATCCAGTTTTCTTTAATATCCATGATGATGGTAAAGCCATAACTGTATATGAAATATAAAATGCAAATGCAACAAATAAGGCCTGGAAGTCAGTTAACTCACAAGCTATTTTCAGGTAAGGAATTAAAATACCATTTAACCATGTAACGAATCCAAAAATAAAAAAGAATAAACCAATGATCGAAATCGATATTATGTAGGTGCGTTTGTTCAGACCATTAGAGTCTTTAGCATCATTATTTCCCATTTAATGCGAATTATTTAATTAATTATAGGATTTTAATAAACATCAATATTACAAAAAAGTAAACTGAAATTTTGGATTTGACATTAATTTTATAAACGGTTTTATACCCTGTATCTGGAAGGGGGGAGGACGATAATTTAAAATATGGAAATTTAGACTTAGCTAGCCAAAGATGCAGTTAGAAGTAATGAGTCTTCAATATCAAATATAGATTCGATCTTTTTACGCAAACTATGTTTGGCTCTTGAGAGCTGTGATTTTGATGTATTAACCGATATGTTCATTATATCACTGATCTCCTTATGTGAGTAACCTTCAATTGTATTTAGATTAAATACGGTTTGATATCCAAAAGGTAGTTGACGAACAAGAACAAGCAATTCCTGATGAGACATTGCTGAAAGTACTTCGTAGTCGTTTGGAAGTGTAACATGCGTATTTTCAGGGTCAATGTCTTTGTTAAGAAGATTTTTCTTTTTGTAATAATTTATAGCTGTGGTGACCATAATTCTCCTCATCCAGCCTTCGAGGGATCCTTTTCCGCTATAGTCCTTTAGGTATTTGAATACCTTTATAAAGCCTTCCTGTAGTATATCCTCAGCATCGGTGTTATTCTTAGCATAGCGCATGCAAATTCCATACACTTTTTTAGAATATTTTTCATAGAAGCAAAACTGAGCATTACGATCGTTTTGTAAACATCTTGAAAGTAATGTGTCAACTTCTGAATTAATTGTAGTTTCTACCATAGCTTATCTGTAATTGCAATGACAAAAATATAAAGGAATGCTTGTAATATCCCAAATCTATTTCTACACTACTTCTACAAGAGCTCTATTTATAATAAATATAAATAATTGGAGTACTACCTTAATATATTTATATAATTGAGAAACAGTATTGTAATATTTATATAAACTCTACAGATTGAAGTTTAGATATTTTGTAGGTACTCAGAGAGGGATTGAAGATTATCTAAATTACACTTTTTCCGAAGCCTGTAACGACTCATCTCAACAGCTTTTATTGATGTATTATTTAGCGATGAGATCTCCTTCGTGCTAAGATTTAGTCTGAGAAGCGCACATAATCTTTTTTCATTATTTGTTAACGAGGGGAATCTTACTTTGAGTTTACTAAAGAAGTCATCATAAGTTAAATCAACTTTTTGTTGGAACTCCTCTATCTCTTTATTAATTTGAAGACTTTGCTGAATATGAATTGATAGTTCCTTTACTCTTCTGTTTAGTTCATCATCACTATTTGTTCTGATCTTACTTAGGTCGGTTTTTAATTGTTTAAGAACTTCATTTTTCTGAACAAGGTGAAGCGCGAAATTAATCAGATCATTATCTTTATTATCAAGTTCAAGACGCAATAACTCCTGTTGAGTTTCGTGTAATTGCCTGTCTTTTTGATTAATTAATTTTTCCTTTTTTACTCTGTTTCTTAGTCTGATAAAAGTTAGAACGGATAAGATAATAAGAACGATTACTCCGGATATAAGAAAATATTGCTTTAGATTGCTGATTCTTTGTTCACTTTCCAGTAATTCGATATCAGTATCTTTTATTTGTAACTCCTTCTCACTAATGCTGCGAATAAAATGGGATTGCAGGTCATATAGTTCATCCGACATCTGTTGTTTAATTATAGAGTCATTATATCGTGCATAAATTCGTAAATAGTTAAGAGATTTCTTGTATTCTTTTTTACTTTCTAATACACGGCTTAGTCCCAATGAAGACTCTTTGATTTGTTCCCATTGATTATTTTCAACGGCTAATTTATATGCACTTTCGTAGGAATGATGAGCTTCTTCAAATTCGTCTACCTTTATGTTCTCAGCAGCGATAAGTAAATATAGTTGTGACCGGCCAACAAAGTCATTTATGTTTTTGTATAATTCAAGACTGCTGTTGTAATACTCAAGAGCTTTTTCCTTATCACCTTGCAAACTATGAATATGCCCAATATTTTCGTAGGTTATTGCCTTTAATCTCTGATTATTGATTTCACTATTTAGCTCAGTGCTTTGATTGTAGTAGTTTAGAGCATTTGTTAAATCCCCTTTTTGCCTATATATTTCGCCAATGTTATTTAATGCTACAGCAGCTCCCAAATCATTATCCAAATCTTTAAAAATCTCTTTCGCATTATCAAAATAATGAAGGGCATCGTCTAAATTATTTTGGTTGAAGAGAATTCTGCCAATACGGTTATAAACTTCGGCAATTAAACTTTTGTCGTTGAGTTTTACAGCATAATCAAGAGATTTTCTGTAATAGAATAGAGTACGCTCGAAATCGTAATTATTATTGTAATATAACATTCCAAGATTACCATAAATACTAGAAAGCTTACGATAATTATTTAATTCTTCATAAATTTTGGCACTTATGAGATAATAATTTATTGCGGGTTGAATATAATTTTTCTTACCATATAATTCGCCCATTAACTCATTTGTGGCAGCGCATGCATC
>JABMPH010000236.1 GCA_013203805.1 Bacteroidota bacterium
CTATAGTACAAACAACAGCACCGCACACAAGAACAACTTCGTCAACCTTGTCTTTGCCAACTGAGAGGCATGAACTCTCTTCTAAGGCGAATTAGTGTACCTGGAAATAATATTGGATTAATCTGATGAAATGTTTTGTAATGTTATTTACCCCGCACCTCTGTTGCAATATTCTTATAATCAATCAAATAAAGTACAAAGAGCCCTATAAAAATCAAATCGAAAAATCCAAAAAGAGCAAACATCTCATGTGGTAACCCCCCAACAGCCCAATAATAGAAAGCAACCCCAACATAAACTATTTTGTACGCCACCCCTACTTTGACAATATCAATATTTCGTTTCAGGTTAAGGTAAACAAAATAATAAAGAAGCCCCTGCACGAAAACAAACGCTGCTGATAATTGCAGGTAAGTTGGACTATCCGGTAATTCGATACCAAATAAAGAATAAGTAGATTTGTAAAACAGAAAAAAAATGAATCCCAAAATAAAGTCATAACCGGCAGCGATTAAAAACACTCTTTTATAAAACTTATTGTTTCTCATCTTTACTTCCTCCTCTTTGGTAAATATTAAAATTTTAATACTGGACAATCTGTTAAAACTCACTTTTACAGAGTATTGTCACTAACAATTTACGAAATATTATCTAATATATAATCCTTGTAAGCTTATTTATTCCGTTTCCTTTTGCCTGTTTCGTTGCATAGCTTTTTTAGTGCTTAAGTGTTGAATTAAGGTGGATATTGTATTAATAAAAAAAAGTCTGAGGGAGGCACTTTTATTTCAAATGGATACATAATACTTATCAAGTGAGAAAGTGCCGACAGGGAGAGCTACGGTGTGTCAGAATGGATGATTTTATTGTTAAATTGGGTTGTGGCTATTGCCTTGCTCATGTCTAAAATCAAAGTACAAAATTTCATAAATCTTAAAAACAATTTTAGTGTAAATTCCGTATTAAAATAAGTAAGAGTTAAAACAGTAAAACAGATGAAACAGATAATATTTTGGTTGGCGACAATACTTTTTATTGTAGCCTGTTCAACACAAAAAGGGGTGGTTAAAGTAAAAAGTAACAATGAGGAAAGTATTGTTGAAGACAGTTTAGAATATGACTTGGAAACTTTCGATGTAAAATTTGAAACGTGGTATTTGTTGCATAAAAGTCCGGCAATGTATCGTTCACAGCAATACTACGAAAACTGGAACCGCCAATATGTTTCTGCATGGAACTATAATGCAATGGGTGGACGGAGAAATTCATTTTTCGAACCTATTATTGGATACGAATACAACGTAGATTATGGATTTGAATTAAACCATGAGCTTTTCCATTACTTTCAGTACGTAGAGCACGTTTTGAAAATTCAGATTATGCCGGGTGGGCCACGGGCAGGGCTTTTTTAACGGTTACTAAATACAACCTATTTATCTGAATCTAAACTCTCAGAATAAAAATGTTTGCTGAAATTTGAGACGCTTTTATTTCAAATGGACACATAGCACCTTTCGCGGGAGAATGTGGCTAAAATGCTCATATGGGGAAGTAAATACTAAGAATTAAGAAGTGATTGTATTGTAGAATAGAGTAGAATATTTTCTCACATTTAATGAATCATATTTCTCCTTTTATGCGGTATTGAATACCCCAATATATAAAATGGCGAAGTATGTTCTGATAGCTTTTTATACACCAGAGCCATATTATATCAATTATGTTTTAAATCCTGATAGCATAATGCTAGTTCGACTAATACAATTATAGCCACCAGAATTGCATATGAAAAAAGTACCATAACAATTGTTAATTAATGCCCCTTTAGAAGGTATCTCCCAAAAGCACAATTCGTGTCGTTTACAAAAAATACTATATTCTTTCATTGTCATTAATTTTGAGCGTTTTATTACTAATTACTCCTTTATGTATTTATACGGTAAATTTCCCTAAAATGATTACCTAAAATGCAATATATTACACAATTAGGACATAAGGGAAATAGTCTGAGAGAGGCACTTATATTCAAAGTGGTATTGTGCTTGTGAGTGGTGAAAGTGTCGAGAAAGTGAGCATAGACTTACTATCCAATCAAATGTAGCATTTCCAGAGATGAATCAATGATGTTATCCTGAAGTAATTGGCATTATTCATTGTGGTTCTCAAAACCTTTACAGACATAATAGGTGGCTTTGTCGAAAAAAAGCATCATTCGTCGTTCCAATTCCAACGTACGGTAAATATCAATTGTTTTTTGCCACATTCCCTGTGTAAGGGCAAATTCCCATATATGTTTCCTTATCAGACTCAGGGCACTCAGCAATTCACTTATCGAATGCCCTTGTTTTCGCCTCCTGGCTCCCAGTTCACGGTAGTATTGCCTCATCTCTTTTCCCGTTAACTGGCCGCTTAGCCATTTTATATAGTTCTGTGTATCGGTTAAGAACCGGTTCTGCAATATATCTTCAGACAACGAATGATACCCGGGAGTACTTTTATTTGTTTTAACATTTTGTATCCATAATCCTGCAATGTAGATGATATTGTTTTCGATGACTTCAATCAATTTATTAGAAAGGAAATTTGTTTTATGTTTTTTTATTTTAACCTCGGAAACCGAATATGAAAATGAATCGAAGATAGCCCAGTATTCACTTTTATTTTTTATAAATATATCAATGGCCTTTTTATTTGAATGAAAGGCAAGTACAGGTAATTCATATATTGAGAAAAATTTAATTTCTTTGGCATCATCACCAGCTTGAATAACACCCCCAATTTGTTCTACTTCAAAAGTGTGAAATATTAAGTCTCCATAAAAATAATTTTCAGTAGAGTCGGCATCAATAAGACCTGTTACAAAACCTTCAATACCAGTTTCTTCTTTGACTTCCCGTAAGCAAGCTTCATGAATTGTTTCGCCTGTTTCAGCAAATCCTGAGGGAAGGCACCATTGGTCTTTAAAAGGCTCATAACGCCTCTTAACAAGTAAAATTCCCCTCTCCTTTGTAATGATTGCTGAAACAACAGGAAGAGGATTGTCATAGAAGTATGAATTGCAATTTGGGCAGTATTCCCTCAATATGTTGCCTTCATTCTTAATTATAACCGGTTTGCTGCAGTAGGGACAATATTTTCTTTTTTTCTTTGACACTGCTTATTCAACTTTTGGTTTGCGACATCTAAAAATTATATCATCTTTTGTAACATTAAAAGTTTTGGATGAGGTTAAATCCTGACGCAAACCATCAATTATTTTATTAAAGATGAAGTTCTTTTCGTCCATATTGCCCGGAAGGTAAAATGGTTGTTTAAATTGGAAATATTTTTCAAGGTCGTTAAAATCTTTTTTATCAAAAATAAGGGAACTATGGTAATATTTCTTTTGGATCGTACTGAAATAGGGATCAAGTAGCCGGGTGCCATTATTATCATTAAAATTATTTATAAGTTTTTCATAGGGCAGGCAGGTTGGTATTTCAAACCCAAATTTCTTGTAAGCCTTTTTAAAAAATGAGAACAACTCACAAAGGTGGTTACTCGAATGTGTAATTACCAGGAAAGTACCTGTTGGTTTAAGAACTCTTGAAATCTGGGGGATATAATCTGTAAAGAAATAGAGGGCAAAACTGCATAGTACCAAGTCAAAAGTATTGGGAGCAATTGATTTTAGAATATCAACACCGGAGTTGTCAAAGCTGCCATTTAAATCCGCAGTTTTACATGATTCAAGATATGCAAGCCTATTACCGTTACAACGGTCGATACCTAACATTGATGTACCAGATTTTAATATACCCTTCATCGACCGGGTGAATAATCCAAAACCACAGCCAACATCCAAGGCTGTTTCCACATTGTCAAATGATAATCCTTTTAGGGCTGTATCCATAATACCTACCTTATTAGTAGAATGCTTCAGGATAATATCTGCAACAGCCTGATGCAATTTTGTGTTGGTAAAAATATTAGCTAATGGCGTACAATAGTTGCTATGCATTTTTTATAATTATTCCATTCTTTTTACAATTTACAAAAAAAATGATAACCTTGTTTGAACTTAATATTAATTACAATCATTTTTTCGCTAAGACTGGAAAAACCAATCTCATTGACCACCCTATAACGATTTGGTGTGACCACCATGAATTATCTGCTTAACATCAAACGGGGTACTTACTGTAATGTGCTATCCTTCTGCCGTTTATGAACTTAGCGAAAATCGTAGTGAGGTGGTCACTTAAAATCGTTACAGATGGTCAACCGACATCGTTATTGGGTGGTCTCCTTCATCGTTTTTTCCAACCTGGAGATTACTCCTTTTGGTGAAGCAGAAATTTATGGGATTAAGTTGCAATCAGCATTGCAGTCACAAACTAAAAAGGGAAGATCCGGAAATATGAAAAAGGGGAAGGAGAATTAATATACTATTTGGTTTCTGAATTTTTATTGATTGATTAAAACAATGTCAAAAGCCGGCCTTACTATTC
>JABMPH010000237.1 GCA_013203805.1 Bacteroidota bacterium
AACCGAAAAAGAAAACATTCATATCTTGGAAATTTGTCTCCTGAACAATTTTTAATGAATCACATTAACAAATTAAAGAAAAATGCAGCGTGACTTCTTAATGTGTCCGTTTTTTTGTAGGAACTCCATAAGCAAACTTAATACTTATAGTTGAGTTATCAGTAAACAGTCCGGGCATCAGAGTGCTAAAAATTAGTACGCTTAAGTGCTTTTGTAGAGCATTTTCGTTTCTTTTGATGACACTAATTGAAAAAAATATGAATATTAATCTTGAAAATTATTATGGCAGCAATCGTATTACCACCGCATTACTTCTTGCAGCAGGAACAGGTAGTCGTCTTTTACCCCTAACAAAAAATTCGCCCAAATGCCTTACCCTTTTGAATGAGACATCCATTCTTGAAAGACTTGTTAATAATTTAAAAAAACAAGGATTTAAACGACTTGTAATTGTTACAGGCTATAAAAAAGAATGCATCATGGATTTACTTGGTAGTAAATCACAAGATTTAACCATTGAATACATTAATAATCCTCTTTACCGAACCACTAACAACATATATTCACTTTGGATGGCTCGTAATATGATAAATGAGCCTTTTGTTCTATTTGAAAGTGATTTGGTTTTAACTACATCTTTGCTTGATGAAATGGTTTTCCCCGATAAAATGGCCATTGCTGAAATGCAACCTTGGCTTGATGGAACAACCGTTTCAGTTAATGAAATGCATCGGGTTACTAAGTTTCATAAAGGAACAACTGATACTTATTCTGGTATTCGTTATAAAACAGTTAATATTTATAGCTTTTCGCTTTCATCATGGCGGGCAGTTATAAAAAGGCTTAATCAATATATTTCAGAAGGTATTGTTAACTGTTATTATGAAACAGTTTTTTCTGAAATGATTGATGATAAAAGTCTAACATTTGAATCGGTTTCGTTTGAGCATAAACCATGGTACGAAATTGATACTATTTTTGATTTAGCTGAAGCAGAAAAACTTTTCCCTTTGAAATTAATAAAATGGACTGAGCTTGAAAAGGCAATTGCTTAACACTTTTAGAAAAAAGACTGGGAAAATATACGTTGGAAAAAAAATATAAAACACAAGCTGAGAAATTCGAATACATTTCCAAACAACATGGCGGCTATTACCGGTATAATTTTACTGACCATGCTTACTTATATAATCTTTATTTTCCTCCAAAAGCAGTCTTTACACACCTAAAAGATAACATTCATAGCTTAGTATTGAATTACCCCGTGGCACAAGATGCACTTGCCGAACTTATTGGGGACATAATAAAGCAACCAACTGAAAGAATAGCTGTTGGAAATGGTGCTTCTGAAATTATTAAAATAATCTCAGGTCATTTATCAAAAAAAATAATTGTTCCCGTACCATCATTCAATGAATATGCCAATGCAGCACCTGAAGGTCAGGCTGTAGAATTCCCACTCGAATTTCCATCTTTTCAACTCGATGTAGAAAAATTTGCAGCTGAAGCTATAAAGGTTAATGCTGATTTGGCTGTTGTAGTAACACCTAATAATCCTACATCGATGTTGGTGCCAAAAGCTGATTTAATACGGTTGGCTCAAAAGCTGGATAACCATAATTGCATGCTTATTATTGATGAATCTTTTCTTGATTTTGCCAACAACAAAGAGCAAATAAGCTTGGAACAAAATATTGACAAATATCCTAATATGGCTATCCTTAAAAGTATGAGTAAAGCCTATGGAATTTGCGGGCTCAGAATTGGATACCTCTTATCGGCTAATTTAGAATTTGTTGCGACGGTTCGTAATGGAATTCATATATGGAATATTAATGGGTTTGCCGAAGAGTTTCTACGAATATTACCCCAGTATAAGCATGAATTTGAAGATAGCTGTGAAAAGGTTAAATTAGATAGAGATACTTTCTATAAAAAGCTGTGTGCCATAAAAGGGATGACCGTTTTTAAACCAGATGCAAACTATATTTATTGTCGTTTACCTGATACTGCTTTAAGCGGACCGGAAGTAACAAAACGCCTATTTATTGAGCATAATATTTATATAAAAGATAGTGTTGGAAAAACGCAACCCGATGCAACCCGATATATTCGAATTGCAAGTCGCACTGATGAGGAAAACAGTAAATTAATGGAAGCTTTAATAGATGTAATGTATTTAAAAAGTGAATAATATGAACGATAAACAACAAGCTAGCATGCTTACTTTTGCCAAGGATTTGCCAAATATTTGTTCTCTATTTGGATTATTGAGTGCTGTATTAGGGATATATTTTGCAATAGAAGGTAATTTTCCGGCATCAATTATTGGAGTATTATGGGCTATATTATTCGATTGGTACGATGGAATTATAGCACGAAAAATGAAAAACAGAACAAAAGCACAAGGTGAATTTGGAAGTCAACTCGACTCTATAATAGATATTGTAAGTTTTGGAATTCTACCCGCAATTTTCCTTTTAAGCTACGGAAATTATAATTTTTGGTTTTTACCTGGAGCATTTGTAATAATTGCTACCAGTGCTATTCGTTTGAGCTATTTTAATATTTATGGTCTTATTGACAGTAAAACTTATAAGGGACTTGCCCTTGATAATAATGTACTCATCCTGGCTTTTGTCTTTTTATTCGAAAGTTTATTTAAGCATTCTACTTTTTCAATACTTATTTATATAATCTTAATGATTCTATCGGCATTTAATTTATCCTCAATCCCAACCCCCAAATTTGGAGGAAAGTGGGTTTATGTACTAGTTATATATGTACTGGTACTGACATCAATTTTTGGATGGATATTGTATAATAGAGTTTAAAAATTCAGAATGAATAATAATTTGGCTCGGGTTTTTTTTTAGCATGCAATCTAAAGGTAAATTGTATGAAAAGTGGCAGATTTCGTGGTACTTTCCTGTCAAACCGTGATAAAGTTTGAGTGGGCTACAAACCTTGATATTTAATACTTTACCTGACATTACTTATACAAAATGTTAGGCAAAGTTATTTTTCATTTCCTTCTATATTCGATTCGTAAAGTGCAACAAAATCAGATTCTTTAATTATTCTGATATTTTGTCCTTTTATTTTCAATTCTTCGGCTTTAATGTGTTTTGAACTTTTCTTTTTTCCAGATAATTTGCTTAAATCTTGGTCGCCAACTACTAAAAGTGTGGTTTTTTTAGTGACACCATTTTCTACTTTACATCCTATTTCGGATGCAAGTACTGAAGCTTCACTTCTCGGGATTTCCAACGAACCTGTGAAAACTAAAACTTCTCCAAATAAGTTCCCATCTGGATTTCCATCTTTTGAAACTGATTTGTCGTATGATTTTGCATTTGACAAAATAGGATTATTGACTCTAATTAACCAATCATCTATTGAGTTCTGTTTTTCCTTAATTGCTGAAATTAAAATGTATGCTGATGCTTTCGCATCTTCTAAAGCATCGTGATGTTTAAAAG
>JABMPH010000238.1 GCA_013203805.1 Bacteroidota bacterium
ATATAATTAAAGTGGATAATAATTCCATTATAAATTTCGCAAGCGCATGGGCACAACTTGTGTATAATACTGATCGTATAAACACTTATATTTCTGCTACCTCTAACAATAATTGGTATAAACGAGTTGATCGATTCAATTATATTGATAACACCGATAGTGAAGTTGTATACAAACCAGGATTTGATTTACGGGCAGGCTTTCTATGGAATGCAAACGAGTTTCAAAATATTTACATCAATGGATCATACATTTCCAGGGCACCATATTTTAAATATGTGTTTGGAAATTACACCAATGTTGTTGTAAAGGACTTAAAAAATGAAACTGCACGTTCTCTTGAAATTGGTTATAGACTAAACTGGAAAAACACTCATCTTAACCTTAGCGCGTATGTTACTAACCGTGATAATGTATCAATGTTATCGAATGAATATGTACAGTTGGAAAACAAGGACCAAACAAGAGCTATGGTTAATGGATTAAAGTCAATTAACAAAGGTATTGAAATCGAATTTAAAATGGATGTCAATAGAAATCTAAAATTTGGCGGATGGGCTTCAATTGGAGATTTCAGTTGGCAAAACAATGTTAACGCAAGTTTATTTAATGATAATAATGTTGCGGTAGATACAGTAAACGTTTTTGCTGAAGGATTATATATTGGAGGTACAGCTCAAAACCAGGCTGGTTTATTTGCTGAACTAGTTATATTAAAAACACTTTATTTAACTACAGAATTCCAGTATTTCGATAAACTATATGCCGATTTTGATCCCACAAGCAGAAGCAATCCAAGCGACCTGTCACAACCTTTTCAATTACCTGCATATGGGATCATTAATGCTTACTTGAGCTTTCCATTTAGTATTGATAGTTATCATGGAAGGTTGCAAATAAATGCCTACAATATACTAGATAAGAAATATATTGTTTTGGGAGAAGATGGGGTGGACCACAACCTTGAAACATTTAGAGGATTCTGGTCATTCGGTCGAAATCTAACATTTAGTTTGAAATTCAATTTTTGATAATCTCTTTATAATTAATATGTAACCCCGAAAGGTTGCATTCTAGTATTCAAAAACTTATAAACAGGGGCTAAATAATAAGATATCGAAATAGTTAAAGTTACAGCCCCATTAGAATAGCGTGTTGTTCATATGTTAACAATTGTTAATAATTATTAATGTTAAATTAATACATATGCGTGTGTTATTCTATATTTTTGCTTCAAAATCAATAATCAATTAATAATTTGACAAATCAATAAAATTTTAAGCTTATGAAAAGAAGAAATTTACTCTTAACAATGATGGTAATGGTATTTTTTACTGCTGCCACATTTGCACAGGGAACAATTACTGGCAAAGTAATCGATGCTAGTTATGGAGAATCCCTAATAGGAGCCACCGTAGTTTTAAAGGGAACTACAACAGGTACCGTAACAGATATTGATGGATCGTTCGAATTTAAAGTTCCTGCCGGTACTCAAACTATTGCAATAAGCTATGTTGGGTATAATTCTCAAGATATAGAAGTTGCTATTGAAGATGGATCTACAAAAAATATGGGTAGGATTAAGTTAGTACCTTCCTCAATTGCTCTTGAAGGTGTTAATATTATGGCCGATCGTGCTCAAGAAAGAAAAACACCTGTTGCAATATCAAATGTACCTAGAGCTGTAATTGAGCAACAACTAGGTTCACAGGATTTACCAATGATAATGAACAATACTCCCAGTGTTTATGCTACACCTCAGGGTGGTGGTTCTGGTGATGCCAGAATTAATGTTCGTGGATTTAATCAAAATAACGTTGCAATCATGATCAATGGTGTTCCCGTTAATGATATGGAAAACGGATGGGTATATTGGTCGAATTGGGATGGAATTGCTGATGCAACTTCTTCTATTCAAATGCAACGTGGGCTAAGTGCAATAAACCTTGCTACTCCATCAGTTGGTGGAACAATGAATATTATCACAAGTCCTGCAGAAATGGAAGCTGGTGCAGCTGCTAAAGTTGAATATGGTTCAGGTAACTTCTTTAAAACAACCATCAGTGCACATACCGGACTTATTAACAACAAATTTGCGGCAAGTGTTAGTGCAGTACGTAAAATTGGTGAAGGTGTTATTGACAAAACATGGACTGATGCTTGGGCATATTATATGGGTCTTAGTTATAATGTAAATTCTAAACATCGTATAGAGTTATATGCAATGGGCGCACCTCAAAGACATGGTCAAAACTTATACAAACAAAATGTAGCTGCTTACGATCATGAATATGCTAAAGAACTTGGAGTTGCAGATAGTACATTATTAGCATTCCCTCAGGCTACTACAGGTCGTTTATACAACGAGAACTGGAATAATGTGAATAGTTCATATAATGGTGAACAAAGCTGGAATGGCAAAACACATAGCAGATACGACAAAGGATTCCTTAACGAAAGAGAAAATTATTTTCACAAACCTCTTGTTAACTTAAACTGGTTTGCACTTTGGGGTGACAAGATTTCACAATTTACAACTGTTTACTATTCAGGTGGTAAAGGTGGTGGAACAGGTACCTTAGGTAAAATTCAATACAATTATTCCCAGGAACCAACCCGTATACCTAATTGGAATGCAACTATTGACAGTAATATTTCTTCAACATATACACGTGAAGGTATACTTCGTAACTCTGTTAATAACCAATGGACTATTGGTGCAATTACTAAATTTAAAATCAACTTTTCTGAAAACTTTAAAGGACAGGTTGGTTTAGATTGGAGAACAGCAAAAATTGATCACTTCCGTGAAGTAAGAGATTTACTTGGATTAACTTCATTTTTTGATGATGCAAACCAATTTGATTCAGGAGCTAAAAAATTAGGTGATAAAATTGCATACTACAATACAAATACTGTTGATTGGGGTGGAGCATACATTCAAGGTGAATATACTAAAGGTAATTTATCTATATATGGTACTGCTGGTTTGTCGATGATTAAATACTCATATGTAAACCATTTTAAAACATCCGACACATTAGCTGATGGTAACCCTGATGTAAATAGTGGTGAATTAGAATCAAACACTGATTGGATTAGCGGATATCAGGTAAAAGGAGGTTTAAACTACAATTTCACTGAAACTTTTAGTGCTTTTGCAAACTTCGGTTATGTGAGTAAAGTGCCAATTTTCGATAATGTAATTGATGATGGTGATGGTACAGTAGCTAAAGATCCTCAAAATGAAACATTTGTTTCATACGAAGCTGGCGCTATCTATACTACAACAGACGATAAAATAAACATAAAGGCAAATGTATATTATACAACATGGAGTGATAGAATTTTCACAACTTCTGTTAGACTTACTGAAGATGAAAATGGTATTGCATTTATCAAAGGTTTAGATCAACGCCATATGGGTTTTGAATTTGAAGGAAATTATCGCCCTATTAAATTTATCGGATTTGGTGGTATTGCTTCAATTGCTAATTGGAAATACTTAAACGATGTTAGCGCAACTGTTAAAAACTATGATGATGCAAGTGGTATTGTTTCTGAAGAAATTAACGTATATACCAAAGATCTTAAAGTTGGTGACGCTCCTCAAACGCAATTTGCTATCTGGACCAATATTTATCCTGTTCAAGGACTGAATGTACAATTCATTTTTAGAAATAATTCAAATCATTATGCAGACTTCAACCCTATTTATCGTCAAGATAAAGATGATACAGAGCAGGTTTGGAAAACTCCTTCATATTCAGTATTTGACATGAACATTAACTACACATTACCCCTTAAAGGTAAAGTAGGTGTTAATGTATTTGCCCATGTATTTAATCTTTTTGATACATTTTATGTTCAAGATGCTGTTGATAATAGCGCATACAATGGTTACTATGGATATGATGACAGATATTCACATACTGTAAACTCAGCTGAAGTTTTTCTTGGTCTACCAAGAACGTTTAATGTTGGTGTAAAAGTTAGTTTTCATTAATAACAACTAAATAAAAAAAGAGCCTCCTTTCAGGGGGCTTTTTTTTTACCTTTATAGCAGTTTTTATTTTCTAGAAATGAAGAATTCAATCAGGGTTTCAATACTTTTATTATTAGTAACCTCTCTCTTTTCTTGTGATGTACATCACAAGAAAAAAGAAATTAAGCAACCTTATCTGGTAATGTTATCACTGGATGGTTTCCGATGGGATTATACACATAATGCCAATACACCAACCCTCGATTCTTTGAAAAGAGTTGGAGTGATGGCAGAAGCAATTATTCCTTCGTTTCCAACCAAAACTTTCCCAAATCATTATTCAATGGCAACAGGTTTATATCCTGATCATCATGGTATTGTGCTAAATGGCTTTTATGCCAACGATTTGCAAAGAGATTATAATAAGAGTGACAAATCAACAGTCCAGGATAGTCGTTTCTATGGTGGTGAACCAATATGGACTACGGCTGAGTTACAGGGAATCAAAACAGCTACTTTTTTCTGGGTAGGATCAGAAGCTGAATCACATGGCATTATGCCCACTTATTGGGAAAAATATAATGAATCTATTCCTTTCGAATCAAGGAGTGATTCAGTATATAATTGGTTAAGTCTTGCTGATTCAATACGCCCACATCTTATTATGTGGTATTACCATGAGCCTGATGGAATTGGACATCGCTATGGTCCGGAAAGTAAAGAAATAATATCAGAAGTTGAGAAACTTGATAGCTACCTTGCAGACTTCTTCACAAAAATGAGAACACTACCTAATTTCGATGAGATAAATTTTGTGGTAACCTCCGATCATGGTATGGGATCAATAACTCCTGAAAATTCGATTATCCTAGACGATATTATCGATACTGCAGATTTAGCATATTTTGATGGATGGAACCCTGTTTGGAACTTAAAAGTAAAAGATGGTAAGCTTAAGAAAGTTTATGACAAACTTAAAAAAGAAGATCAGTTGCAAGTTTGGTATCACGATAGTATCCCGAAACGACTTAACTACGGATCAAATCCAAGAACACTTGATATAACAGTTGCTGCCAAACCAAATTATAGTATCTACTGGTCGTGGAGAATAGCTGGAAGTCTGGGTACTCATGGATACGATAATAACGATAAAGATATGTATGCTATTTTCTATGCTGCCGGCCCGGCTTTTAAAAATAATTACATTGCACCAGCATTTGAAAATGTTAACCTCTACCCGTTAATCGCAAAAGTAATGAACCTGCAACCTACGAAAACAGATGGGATGCTTGATAACGTTGAAAATATGTTAGTTGAAACCAAATAAATACTTTATGAAAGCACTATTAACTATTGCATTATTGCTACTATTACAACTTGAAGGAGCTACTCAAACAGAACTATTACAATCAGGACCGATGCTAGGGTACAGCGAAATGCTAGAGGTAGCTCTATGGGTTCAAACAAACGATGTTGCAGATGTGAAAATTGCATATTGGCCTAAGGACAGTATAAATAATAAACAAACTACAAATACGGTAAAAACAAACAAAGAGGAGGCCTATACTGCCCTTCTAATTGCTGACAAACTAGAACCCGGAAACAAATACGAATATGAGTTATTAATCAATAATAAAGCTATTGATTTGCCTTATCAAACAACATTTCAAACTCAATCACTATGGAAATGGAGGACTGAACCACCAAATTTTAGCTTTGTAATGGGAAGTGGCACCTACATTAATGAGGGAAAATATGACCGCCCAGGAAAAGGCTATGGAGATGGTTATCAAATATTTAATAGTATGGCAAAACTCCATCCTGATTTTATGATTTGGCTGGGAGACAATATCTACTTACGCGAACCTGACTGGAATAGTAGAACAGGTATTTTCCATAGGTATACTCACACCCGATCACTCCCAGAAATGCAAGCATTTCTAGCTTCCACACATAATTATGCCATTCTTGATGATCATGATTTTGGACCAAACGATAGTGACCGTAGTTTTTGGAATAAGAACGAAACCTTGGACGCTTTCGAACTCTTCTGGGCAAATCCATCAGTTGGAGTTGGAAATATTGATGCTGCAGTAACTTCATTTCAGTGGGGAGATGCAGATTTCTTTTTATTGGATAATCGATCATTCAGGTCACCAAACAAAAGAAAAACTGGCGAAAGAACCCAGTTAGGTGAGGAACAATTACAATGGCTATTCGATAATCTTGCCACAAGTTATGGAACTTTCAAGTTTGTGGTATTAGGAGGTCAGTTTTTATCCACCTCTGCCACCTATGAGTCATATTCAAATTATGGGTTCGAAAAGGAACGTCAGCGGATTATTGATTATGTTTATGAGGAGGAGATTAAAAATGTAGTATTCTTAACAGGAGATGTTCA
>JABMPH010000239.1 GCA_013203805.1 Bacteroidota bacterium
ATATCATCCTGTTCTACAAATGCCATTTCGCAATCAATTTGAGTAAACTCAGGCTGACGGTCGGCACGCAAATCTTCGTCACGGAAACACTTTACTAGCTGGTAATATCTATCGTACCCGGCAACCATCAACAATTGCTTAAATGTTTGTGGTGATTGTGGAAGAGCATAAAACTGTCCCTCATTCATACGTGAAGGAACAACAAAATCACGAGCTCCTTCTGGAGTTGATTTTATAAGATATGGAGTTTCTATTTCAAAAAACTTCTGATCATCAAGATACTTTCTTGTTTCAATGGAAAGGCGATTTCTTAATTCCAGATTCTTACGAAGAGGTTGACGCCTTAGGTCAAGATACCTGTATTTCATTCTTAGTTCTTCACCACCATCTGTATTGTCTTCAATTGTAAATGGGGGTGTGAGTGAAGCATTTAATATTTCTATTCCGGCAAGATCAATTTCAATACTCCCAGTTGGGATATTTGGATTTTTTGATTCGCGTTCGATTACATTGCCTGTAGCTTTAATTACAAACTCTCTACCTAATTTTCGTGCCGCATCAACAACTGCATTGTCTGATCTGCCTTCTTCAATCAGAAGTTGAGTAATCCCATAGCGATCTCGAAGGTCGATCCAAATTAAACCTCCTTTATCACGTACTTTTTGTACCCATCCCGAAAGGGTTACTTCTTTATTAACATCTTCTATTTTAAGCTCTCCGCAAGTGTGTGAACGTAGCATTATGTAGATTATTTATTATTGGTTATTGACTATTTTAAATTGCAATTAATTTTAGGCCGCGAAGTTACTAAAAAGGATGTTACCTGTGAATAGCGTTTGTGTTATCAATCTGTATTTCTGGAGGATTTGATATGTTCTAAATTGGATAAATATTATCCTCCAGAAATATATTCTGATCCAAATTATGTCTTGATGTCTTGAGGTGAATTAAGATTTGGTGATCAATAAACAACAAGCATTTTTGTTATTGGAATGCGAGGAACTAAATATTGAGCTGAGTCAGGTTGTTTATGAATTTTTCGTACTACATCCATCCCACCAATAACTTTTCCGAAGGCTGCAAAACCATGATTATCTGAATTCCTACTGCCACCAAAATCCAACGAAGGCTGATCGCCAACACATATGAAAAACTCAAATGTAGCAGTTCCCGCCTCATATCTTGCCATTGAGATAACACCATCTTTATGTAAAATTCCTGTTACATTAGTATTTTCATGTACAATGGGAGGTAATGCTTGTGGATGATCATCCTCATACAAACCGCCTTGAATTACCTCTATTTTTATTTTACTATTTTTCTGATTATCCAGCGTAACAACTCTGTAAAATGTTGCTCCCAAATATCTTTTTTCAGCAATGTATTTTATGAAATTTTGAGTTGTTATGGGTGCTTGTTTTTCATAAAGTTCAATCGTAATATTTCCTAACTCTGTTTCAATAACAATGGTTGGATTGTTTTGTTTACATGAAATAAGTAATATTACAATTGATAAAAATGCAATCAATCTTTTCATAATAACCAAAAATACAATACTTTCGTAAGGTGCTCCACTTTGGCACGACTAACAATTATGTTAAAAGAAAGCCGAAATCATAAAGTTAAACAAATTCATCAGAGAAAGGAGTCCTTCGAAAGATGGCAACTCCCCCGTAAGAAATTCATAATTGGATCAACTATGGGAGGTTTGTTTACCAGCCTGCCTTCTATTTCCATTATTGGCCAAGGCATAAACTATATAGATGTTCTATCTCAAACACAGTTATCATTAATTACATCCGTTCAAAATATTCTTTTCCCACATGATAGTAACGGCCCTGGAGCTTATGATGTTATGGCCGATAAGTATTTACTTTGGGTATTGAAGGATAAACGCATGGATCCTGAAGAACAAGATTATATAGTTAATGGAATTAGCTGGGTTGAAGAAACAGCAGAGGAAAATTATTCTCTGACTTACAGTGAATTATCTCAATCTCAAAAAGAAAAATTGATTACTAATATTGCTAAAGAAAACTGGGGCAAAAGCTGGCTGGGTGTTATACTCAACTTCATCTTCGAAGCTTTGTTGAGTGACCCACAATATGGTGGAAATCCTGAAGGAATTGGTTGGGATTGGCTACAACATAATCCGGGCTTTCCGCGACCCACAGTACCATTACTCTATCCTGAAATATTATCAACTGTTTCCAAAAACCAATAATTATATGGCTTCTCAAAAATTTGATGTTTGTATTGTGGGAAGTGGTGCCGGAGCATCTCCAATAGCCTATGAACTCTCAAAAAAAGGCCACAAGGTTGTTGTCCTTGAAAAGGGCCCCTGGTTTAAAACAAAAGACTTCTCTAAAGATGAAATAACAACAACGCGACGAGAAGTATATACACCACGCCTCGAAGATGAGCCTCAAGTTATTGAAAGTAAGAATGACCAAGGTGAATGGGAAAGTAAATCTACATATGCCACTGGAAAAAGCTTCTGGAATGGGAATATGGTTGGTGGATCCACAAACCTCATGAGTGGTTATTTTCATCGTATGAAACCAAACGATTTTAAACTGCTCACTACTTATGGCAAAATTGAGGGCGCTAATATTGTGGACTGGCCAATTGATTATGATGAAATGGAAACATATTTTGATAAGGTTGAGAAAACTGTAGGAATCAGTGGGCGTATTGTTGATCACTCCACTTTAGAACCACGATCGAATGACAATTTTCCATATCCACCATTGGCTGAAAACACAATCTCAAGTTGGCTTGATAAAGGGGCAAACGAAATAGGATACATAGCAGTTCCTATACCGCGAGCAATATTGTCGTTACCTGAAGGAAGCAGGTCGAGTTGTTTTTACTCCAATTACTGTGGAAGCTATGGTTGTGCATCTGATGCCAAAGGAAGTGCAAGAGTTGCTTTGCTGGATAAAGCCCTCGAAACCGGAAAATGTACAATTATCGCAAACTCAAAAGTTTATAAACTAGAAACAAATGGAACAGGGAAAATAATTAGTTCCTGGTATTATGATGCAGATGGTAACAAGCAAAGCATTGAAGCGAAACTATTTGTTATTGCTTGCCAGGCAGTTGAAACATCAAGATTATTATTAATGAGTAAAAATGAGGAATTCCCCAATGGTTTGGCAAACAATTCAGGATTGGTTGGGAAAAACCTGATTTTTTCAGCCGGAGGTACTGGGTCTGGCACTTTTAGATATGATAATATTGATCAAGAAGATGCTGAAAAATTGAAGGTGCCAGGGTTGTTTGTTAACAGGGCCATTCAGCACTGGTATGAAATTAACGACAACGAAAAATTCCCTAAGAAAATTAAAGGAGGTACTGTCGATTTCCTTTTTGAACATGATAATGGAATAAGTAAAGCAATTAGGAATAAAAAGGATAGTGAAGGTAGTCTGGTTTATGGGTCGGAGTTAAAGTCAAAAATTCAAGATTACTTCTTGAATCAACGAAAATTAAATTTTGAAGTATTTGCCGATTGGTTACCAACAGATAGTTGTTACGTTTCACTTGATGAAAAAATAGTTGACAAGTGGGGAGATCCGGTTGCAAAAATCAGGGTTGATAACCATTCACACGATATTGAAGTGGGAAAATATCTGGCAAAAAAGGCTGAAGCCCTGCTTGAAAAAATTGGCGCAACTAACATTAAATCATCTATTAATGGATCTCCTCCAACCAACCTTATGGCTGGTGGTTGCCGCTTTGGTGATAATTCGCTTACTTCAGTTCTTGACAAAAATTGCAAAGCACATGAAGTTGAAAACCTATATGTAACCGATGGTAGTTTTATGCCTACGGGTGGCAGTGTAACATATACCTGGACAATTTATGCAAATTCGTTTAGAGTTGCTGATGCAATACTAGAAGAACTAAAAAAAGCATAAGTGAATGACCTCGCCCCAAGAGGTAGGGACAAACTTATGAGACCCCTCGACTACTTCTTGGGATCAGTGAAGCATGATTTATTTGAGATATGGTCAAATAGTCTATTCTTCTTCATAAATATTATCATCATTTCTATAGCCTGGTTCATCAAGATACCAATCGTTGTATACAGCACCAGAGCTTTCGGCCCACTCTGAGAATTTGAGATACGCAGACAGGATATCAATTTTTTCAATTGGATAATCAAAGCTGGATGGTGTTTCAACTACCCATGGTAAATAATTTTCAGTTAAATACCATTTTCCGGTCAGTGGATCTGAATTATCATGATTAGTGCCAAAATAACTATCGTTGGCAAGTGAGGTAGGTGCATGGTCAATCATATGAATTTCTTTGCCTCTTTCCTGATCAACATAAATAAATGGATTGTAAGGCTCTAATCCAACTGCAAATTGAGGATCATTAAAATATGCTGTCACTGTAATTGTATCCGTTACAACGGTATTTCCACCCGGTACGGTATTAAAAATCGCGCTACCATAATAGGTATTTATTGCATCATAAAATATTACAACAGTATTATCAACATGTCCATTTTCGTAACCCTTAGCATTTAAGTTAAGGGTTCCCATTACATTAACAAATCCTGTGGCACTGGCACACTTTGAAGATTCGATTGGGAATGATATTCCAAAACCATTGTTTAATGCTGCTCCTGCAGCTTTAATATGGGTTTGTGCAATAATATCAACGATGAGATTATTGGCATTTGTAACCATTTGATAATTGAAATCAATAACAAGGTCATTAAAATCGTAGTCGCCAAGACCAGGCCATAAATCTTCAAAAGCCAAACTTGCAAAATCAGTTTGGTTAGGATAATAATTATTGAAAGCCCTTTCCGGGTCATCTGGATATGCATCATCAACATCCAAAACACCATCTCCATCAGTGTCAATATCTCCAGTGCCGCCTTCCGATCCTGGATTACAATCATCAGCAGGAATAGTTATCTCACAGAACTTTACTGTATTTTGGATAGTTCCATTATTTATTTCAATACCATCTGCATCACACAAATCAACGCGTGATCTAACTTGACCAGACGAATTAATAGTAGTGTTTTCGGATATCATAACCTTTGAATAGCTACTACTTTGGCCTTGGATTCTACCATTAACTGTAAGGTTTTTTGTTTGGATTAGAGATGAATTACGGACATAAACATAAGAAGAACCATTAATTATAAGGTTATTTGCAACACTAATATAACTATAATTATAAACTCTATAATCAACCATTAAATTGCCAGTTATACTAAGATTACAATAATTATATATGTTTGCTTTGTTGTTTACATTCATGCTACCTGAAATAGTAAATGTGCCATAATTATATAACCTGCTATTTGTATTGCCTGAATAATTCCCACTTAGATTAATTATTCCTTCGTTGTTAAATTTATTACTGTTGTTATTAATACTGCCAGCTATATTCATATCGCCATAATTGTAGAATTTTTGACTATATTTTGTGTTTACATTTCCACTAATATTATACAAACCAAAGTTATAAATATCAATTTTTGTGTCAATATTCAGGTCGCCTGAAGTTGATACTATCCCTGTACTACTAATATATAATTTACCTGTTTTATTTTCTATTGAAGCAATCTGGCTAATGCTGGCATTTCCACAAATAACAATGGTTGCATTCTTTTTAAACTGTAGTTGATTTGTGATTGTTAAGGTTGTTCCTTCGGCAACACAATAATCTTTATTTTTCTCTAATACCAAGTCTGTATAAGTCCCGGATATTGTTTCATCACAATTACTACCACAACCAGGATCCACAACAACCGTTTTTTCATGAGTGATTGGCGGATATAGTAGTTCCTTAGTATTGAATGAATGATTGATAATACTACCTGTTAGAGGTATTTCAACAATTTCGAATAAACCATCCGGGCTACGGTTTTCAACATATATACTACTAATCCTCTCTGGCACTTTGAATGATACCGTATATTGATAAGAATCATTAGTAATCCCACGGTTTAATACTCTTCCACCAGAACCCGGTTCTTCCTGATAAATGGTGATTATATGCATTTGTTCAGCTTTTAAAAAAGGAACTACAGTGAAGTTTGCCTCAATCTGCTTAATATTTTCAAATGTAAAATTTGGATCGATTACCAAATCGGCAAACGTTTTCTCAGCAGGTGGATCAACAGGTGTTTTCCTCTTACATGAGCTTGCTGTAAGCAAAACAATTAATAAGCTAAGACTGAAATAAAGAAGTATATTTTTCATGATTCAATAGTTTATAGATATTGCATAATTACTATGCCAAAAGATAATCCTTTTTTTTAGGATACGTGAATAACAGGAAAAAGTTGCGTTAATACGCATATATTCTGGACTTTACGAATTGCGTATTAGAATTATTGTTATAATCTAATTTTATTCAAAACAAATAGTTTGTCTCAAATATATATTAGGCTCCCATTTTTGGAATAGGGTGATGTCATTTATTGCTTATATTTGAAAAAAAGAAAACATGGAAAACTTCACAGCATATAATCCAACCCGACTTCATTTTGGTGAAAGCATAATTAATAAACTAGGCACTACAGTTAAACAATACGGGAACAGAGTATTGCTGGTTTACGGAAAAGGTTCGGTTAAAAAGTATGGTTATTATAGCAGTGTGGTTGAAGAACTGGAGGCAGCAGTGCTTGAAATTTTCGAATATTCAGGGATAAAACCAAATCCAATAATTGAAGATGTCGAAAAGGCAACTATAATAGGAAAGCAGAATAATGTTGATGTTATTGTAGCTCTTGGAGGAGGTAGTGTTATTGATTCGGCCAAAATAATTTCACTCGGTATAGCATCCAACGAAAATCCATGGGATTTTATGACTTGGAAATTAACACCCCAAAAATCAATTCCACTTGTAACTGTATTAACACTTGCTGCCACTGGTACTGAAATGAATGCCGCTGCGGTTGTTCAAAATCATAGTACTGGTCAAAAAGTTGGGTATGTTAACCCTCTTATGTTTCCAAAGGACTCATTTCTTGATCCTTCATTTACCGTTACAGTCCCTAAAAACTATACATCATACGGAATTGTTGATTTAATTGCGCATTCGTTGGAAGCATTTTTTGGACAAGGCGAACCATCAGTAATTGATCAAATAACCATCGATATTATAAAAGATGCTATTCAATTTGGGCCATTATTAATGGATGACTTAACTAATGTTGAACTAAGAGCTAAAATAATGCTTGATGCAACTCTGGCTCTAAATGGTTTAACTAGTTATGGTAAGAAAAGTGGCGATTGGGGAGTACACGGATTAGGACATGAGCTCTCACTATTGTTCGATACACCGCACGGAGCATCACTTAGTATTGTTTATCCAGCTTGGTTAAAGCTTCAAAAAAATAGAATACCCAAAAGGATTATTAAACTTGGGCAAGGACTTTTTGATGTTTATACAGTTGATGATACCATCAATCAATTGTTGGCCTTTTTCAAAAAAATAGGATCTCCTGTTTCATTGAATGAAATAGATATCCCCTACGATAGTAGGGCAAGAATAATAGAGCAATACAAGAAAAACCAGATTTCAGGAATGCACCATAGCCTCTCGAATAATGATCATGAGAAAATTGTCGATTTCATGTTTCTTAATAAACAGCTGTTTTAGATTCATTATATTTTTTTATTTTATTGACAACCAATGTGTAACCTAATTGTCATATAATTAGTATAAGGTGTAAAGCCTTGGCAAAAAGCTATTTGTTTGAGAGTTTTGATTTTGATGTATCATTAATTTTCATATTTTTGAAACGAAAATAAGCAACAAATAAGCAAGTATGGAAAATAAGCAGCGTACCGGACATAGTCCGGAGGTGGAGAATATTCTCCTAAAAAAGCGAATTCTCAAACTCGAAAGTAAAATTGCTACTCTGGAATTAATTAATTCTTTACCTCCTGCATCAAATAGCATTTATAACGACATTCTTGATAATATACCTCTTGCCATACTAAGTCTTGATACTGACGGGTATCTTCAACTTGTAAATTTGTCATTTATTAAGTTGTTTGATTTCGATAAAACAAAACTTAACGCAAAGCTTCATATAAATAAGTTTAGACCTTTTAAGGGAACAACACTTTTAAAAAAAATAAACAAGTTATTGGATAACCAGATGCAGTTTGACCATGAAATAAAGCTTGGTGAAATTGGGAATACTGAAACCCTGTTCCGATCGAGGGGTATTACAATTCTTTCGGATGAAGAAGAAGTTATATCATATATGTTAATAATAGGTGATATTACTAAACGAAGACTGGCAGAAAATAATTTAATAAAAGCAAAGGAAAAAGCAGAGGAAGCCAACATGCTTAAAACAGCTTTTCTGAGTAATTTGTCACATGAAATCAGAACACCTCTTAATCATATACTGGGGTTTTTAGAATTATTGCTCCTAAATGATACATCCAACGAGGAAAGGGTAGAGTATTCAACAATTGTACGTGGTAGTAGCGAAGTGCTTTTAAAACGTATTGATGACATTATCGATATCTCAAAGATTGAAACGGGGCAAATGGATATTAGAAAGGAAAAGGTTAATGTTATTGAATTTCTTGCGGATTTATACGAGGATTGTAAAACTTTTAAAACTAAATATCAAAGAGAAAGTGTTGATTTTCTGATTAATACATTTCATGATTACACTGATGTTGTGCTTCTAACCGACCCAGTTAAACTACGGCAAATAATCATTAGCTTTGTTGATAATGCATTTATTTTCACCCAAAAAGGGAAGGTTGAAATTGGGTTTAAAATAAAAGATAAAAATGGTATCTGTTTTTATGTGATTGATACCGGAGTTGGAATAGAGGCTAAACACCATGAAAGTATATTTGAGCATTTTCGCCAGGTTGATAATTCATCAACTCGTAAAATTGGTGGTTCCGGACTTGGGTTGGCAATTTCACGTGGACTTGCTCAACTACTAAATGGTAATATTAAGATGCAGTCAGAGCTAGGTATGGGATCAGCCTTCTATCTAAACCTTCCTGAGTCGATTATTTCACTTGAAACAAAATCAACAGTTCATTTGCCTGCAGATAATGTTTATGATTGGAAAAATTCAACCATTTTAATTGCTGAATACGAGGAGGTTGATTACAATTTGCTCAAAGTAATACTTGGGAAAACAAATGCAAAATTATTAAGAGCCAAAACGGGTGATGAAGCAATTAGATTATATCATGAAAATAAACCCGACTTAATTCTGATTAACTTCGACCTTCCTGTTATTAATGGTGAAGAATTCGCTAAGATTATTAAGTCAAAAAACTCAATGGTACCCATTATTGCTCAAATTGATTTTGCAAATGAAGATAATATTAAGCGTGCAAAAACTTCTGGTATCGACAAACTAATCACAAAACCTATTCAAAAAAGTAATTTGTTAAACACTATTAATGATTTAATTATTAATAGTTGGTTTTAATTCATTTTGATAATACAACCCTTCAATATAATTTATATTTATTCTATTTTGATTAATTCAATAATCTGGTAAGCATTAATCGATAGTGGTCCTCAAGGGAGGTTAATAAAGGTAAACTCCCACAAATAAAACAACAATTTGTGCAACCATTCATTAAACTATTATGTCATCCAATTTGATTTGAAGGTATTTTATTACCTTGCCGAAAATTTCGTAAAGCCAAAATCAGGTTGTAAATATTCTGCATGGACTTTGATAGTGCCTTCATAAAAAAGCTCAAAGAAAATGACTCAAAAGCGCAAAGAGTTTTTTATCAAAGGCTTGCGCCAAAGATGTATGGCATTTGTCTACGTTTTGCTTTAATTAATGAAGATGCAGATGATATATTACAAGATGGATTTATTCGAGTTTTCCGACACATCAAGGACTTTCGTGGAGAAGGTTCACTTGAAGGATGGGTGCGCCGCACCATTGTTAATACTGCAATAAACTACTATAAAAAGAAAATTAAACAGGGAATTAATACTGATTTAGAATTTGTAAGAGGTAAAGTAAAGGAACAAAATAACATTGTTGAAAAGATGTCGGCAGATGAGCTACTTGTTATGATTAATCAACTACCTCCCGGCTATAGGATGGTTTTTAATTTAAATGTAATTGAAGGATATACTCATAAAGAGATAGGAAAAATACTTGAGATAAGTGAAAACACATCGAAATCTCAATTATCACGAGCGCGTGCATCACTTCAAAAGAAAATATTTTCAATAAGAGACAGAGAACAAATTGGATAATAACACAAATATCGACAATCTTTTAAGAGAAAAATTTGAATCATTTTCTCCTACTCCACCAGAGCATATTTGGAATGGTATCCAGAAGAGTATTAGCTCAACACCCATGCTTTTTTTCCTTAAGAACAAAAGGTTAATAGCAGCAGCTTCTATACTATTACTCGCTCTTTTAGCTTCACTTGTTATTTTTAACCCGTTCTCTGGACATACATCTGGTGATGATATAGTTCAAATTAAAAATACAGAAAAAACAAATCCATCTCATAATGTAGAAGCTGATGAATCATTAACTTCAGAAGAGGGCAACATTTCTGTTGCTATTAATAATGGGATATCCAATACTCCTTTAATTGATAACAAAAAGACTATGGGTGTTGCTGAAAATCAAAGTAATAATAATGGTACATATAAAGAAGTAGTTAATAAGGATGATGATGTAGTTAGTTTTGAAAATGTTGTTGAAATCGATATTGTTACAGTACCACAGATTGCTCAAAATATTGTTAACAGCAGAGAAATCAGTTCTCACAATATGCTTGTCCATAGGATAGGTTTCATTAGTTTTAAACCATATGATATTACCTTTGCTCCAATTGACAGAAATGAAGTTTACCATATACCAGGTGAAATAGAAGTTGATTTAGTTGATAAGCCAAGTAATTCGAGCTGGGAAATAGGGTTATTCATCTCCCCTGAATTAACTGTTTCCAGCATAGATTCCGTAGAAATATTAAACTCTTACAATTTAAATATTGAACCCACATACTTTTTAAATGATCATTGGTTTTTACGTTCAGGATTGGGACTTTCTTTTGTTCGTGACCGAGGGTTTGCCAGAATAAATTATAATACTCAAGTATATATGGGATCATATGATGATGTTTATGAAGTTACCTTCGATACAATTCTTGGAAATATAACTCCTATTTATCACACAAAAACAGTAGAAGTGTGGGATTCTGTCCGGCATATTTCAGTTTCCAATGTTACAAATAGCTATCTGTTTCTTCAGGTTCCCGTTTTGTTTGGGTATTCTTCAAAATCATCAGGGTCACCTTTGAAATGGTTTGTACAAGCCGGACCGGCAATTAATATTAATATTGGCAAATGGTTTGAAAATCCAAAGCTGAAAGAAAAAGATGCAGAGATAATCAATCTACAAAACAATCTACCTATTCGAGCAAATAACTATTTTCAATTATGGTTTGGTGCAGGATTAGAATATGAATTAAGCAATAAATTATCTATTGCGGTTGAACCTTGCTATAGGCACTATCATAACAATATCTACAGTAATACTAATAACAAAGGCCCTTCATCAGGTTTTAACCTTAGGGTTGGTCTTGTATATTTAATAAAGTAAAGAGTACAATGATGAATTTGAATACATTGAATAAATATATATATAGAATTATTGCATCAGTAATTTTGCTGATATTAGCTTCAGGTAGCTCATATGCATTAAATGCAGTAAACCAGGTAATTGTTTCCGGACAAGTTACAAACTATGAATATGGAAATCCTGTGAAAGGACATGTTATTTATATAGAGATTGATTCTGCACAATACGGTTCTACTGGATATTATAACATTGTTTTTACTGATGCTGAGGGATATTATTACGACACTATCTCAACAACAGAAACAAAGGGATCACTAAATATTTATACTCATGACTATTATGGAAAAAAAATTGATACTACGGTTCATTTCCGATTTTTAGAAAGGGCAAATAGTATGCTTATTGCTGATTTTAGCCTGTACCTAACCATAATTTCTGAACAACTTCAGGCAAGGTTCAAATATGTTCAGAAGAATAATGGGGATAGAACCAAGTTCAATTTCTTTGATCGAACCAATAATGAAAACATAATTAGTTGGTATTGGGATTTTGGTGATGGATCTACCTCAACAATACAAAATCCGGTTCATAATTTTTCTAATTTTGGATTATTTAAAGTCTCCCTTACAATCATAGCATTCTCTAACGGCGCTATTGATACAAGTACTATCTCAAAGCAGTTCTATATTAATAAAACCGAATACTATCATATGGGAGGTCATGCATTTTCTGAATATTTCCCAATCGATAAAGGTTATGCTTACCTTTATTATATTGATTCTCTGAAAAGGTATATTCCAATTGATACAATGGCTTTTGACACATTAGGTTATTACTATTTTTATCAAATTCCAATGGGTAATTATATTGTTAAGGCCGAGCCAATGAATGAATCAGACTTCTATGGAATACTATTACCAACATATTTTGGGAATACATTGTTTTGGGAAAATGCTGAAACAATTCCATTAACAAATACATCCTGGGAATACAATATTAGGCTTAACCATGCCGAGGGTGCTTCAGTTGGTGTTGGTGGTATAAGTGGTAATGTTGAATATGTTAGCCCCAATAAGTATCCACACGGATTTTCAGCAAAAGGTGTAAATATTTATCTATACGATGATTTTGATAACCTCTTAACATGTCATTATACCGATGATTATGGTGATTTTTCGTTTGATTTTATTGGGCTAAATGCTTATTGGCTCTACCCAGAGGTTACCGGAATTAATTCTGAAAAAATAAAAGTAGAATTAACGACTGAATTTCCTGTAGTTAGTGATATTGAAATTAATTTATTGGCAAGTAGCATAAATTATATTGTACCCGGTGACGAATCAATTAATAGTGAAGCAGTCGGGTTGCCATTTCCTAACCCGGTTTCAGGTATACTTACAATACCTGTTTCCTCAGATGTTAACATGAATGTTTCATATGAAATTTACAATGCTTGTGGTCATCTGATAGTTGCAAGCAATGTGAAATCAGTTATAAACTCAGGACAATTTGACGTGTCAACAAGCGATCTTACCTTTGGTACATATATTATTCGTACGAAAGTTAATGATGAGATATATAATAGAATTTTTATAGTTGCAAAATAATCATCTAACAATCTCATCAGGCAATACATACCAGAATACTGCCACAAAATGCGCAAAACTTCCTAACAATACCCATATGTGGAATATTGCATGATTATATGGCATCTTGTTTAGTAAGTAAAAACCAGCGCCAATCATGTACGATACACCGCCACCCAGTAGCCATAGAAGGCCGTCAGCAGAAAGGCTTTCATTCATAGGCTTAATTGCAATAATAATAAGCCATCCCATTGCAACATAAATTAATGCTGATATAACATCATATTTACCTGTAAAGAATAACTTGAAAATAAGGCCACCAATTGCTAAGCCCCAAATTACTCCAAACAAGCTCCAACCCCAAGGACCCCTTATTGTAACCAAAAGAAATGGAGTATATGTACCTGCAATCAGAAAATATATTGCCGCGTGATCAAATACATTCAGCTTGTTTCTCAGACTTTGTTTTTGAACGCTGTGAAATAATGTTGACGCCAGATAAAGGATTACCAATGTTGAACCATAAATTGTAAAGCTAACTATGTGCCATGCATCACCTCTTAAACTGGCAAACACAACAAGTATTACCAGTGCAGCAATGCTTAACAGAAGACCAAGTCCATGGGTAATTACATTGAGTATTTCCTCTATTCTGGGATATTGTCGTGCGTCCATTTTCATTCAGCAAAATTAGGGATTTTAGTTCGCAATTGTTGAATGAAATTAGGATAATACGACATCTTTTTAAGCAAATCGTTTATAACAAAGATGTAATAGTTAACGGTATTCGCATTTTAAACATAGACCAGAAGTGAGGAAAAGTAATCACTTCCTCATCCTAAAAAACTCATGCAACTTAACAGCCTTTATTTTCCCAATACCCTCAACTTTTTGTAGTGATTTAACATCTGCAACTATAATTTTTTCAATTGTATTAAAATGTGTCAATAACCTTTGTGCTAATTCAGGTCCAATACCGGGCATACTTTGAACAAAATAGTGCTGTTGTTTTTGTGCTCTCTTGGGCTTTTTGCCTGACCGGCGGATGAAAACAGGTGGGTCAAATTGTTGTTTGGAGGCCGTTATCATCAACTCTACAGTATCTTCTTTACCAGAAGATCGGATAATTGGTATTTGCCATGACAAGCTTACTGAAAGTAATGCTCCTTTTATAGCTTCGGATTTAATATTATGGGCTGTTTTAAAAGGGTTGCCCTCAACAATAATCAAAGGAAGTTTGCCTGTTTTTCTTAATCGCGAACATTGATTGAATAAGTGTCCTGTGATAATTGACAGCACAAAATCCTCACACGTTTTCCTTTCGATAATAATTTCATCCTCAATAATATAATCACCTACTGAGAGTTGATTCATTTTTACATCTACGCCTTTATCAAAAAGTAAATTAGGAACTCCTGAACTCTTTTCACGATTGTCGGCAATTATTGTGATTTTCATTAAGGATGAGTTTTATTTATTGATAAAAAACGAACACAAGACAATTAGTGCAAGTGTCATGTAGAAAAGGAGGCAAAGCATTTATTATTCAAAGAACCTATATACATTCCTCCAGTTTATGATTTCAATTCCATTACTTCGACTTTTCAGCATTAATTTGAGGCTTTCAAGTATGTCGTAAATTTAGGTAAATTTCTTATTAAGCAACTATTACCATCCTTAAGACACATCTATTTCTCTTTTTTTAATCCAAAGCGCCACAATCACCCATAATTCAATATTTTTGCACCATGGAAACTATACGTCAAGATCGAATAAATAATTTATTACAAAAAGACCTGGGAGAGATATTTCAGGTTGAAATGAGACATGTGTCACTTGGAGCAATGATAACTGTGACAAAGGTTAAGATCACTCCCGATTTATCATTGGCAAAGATCTATCTTAGTTTGTTTGCTACTAAAGATAAGGCTGCACTATTAAAAAGTATCCGAAGTCATACTAAAGAAATACGTGGAAAGCTTGGAAACAGAGTGCGAAACCAGTTGAGAGTTATACCCGAGCTAAATTTTTATATTGACGACTCACTCGACTATATTGAGAAAATTGACACTTTATTAAATGAGTGAATGCAAAAAGGATTAAATGATTAAATGCAAAAAATAAAAGAAATATTAAAACTTTATTAGCCATGACAGATAAAGAAGCATTTATTGATAAACTAAAAAAAAGAACCAGAACTTTGGCAGTTGATTTAATTGAATTTTGTAATTCATTAAAAACCTGTACTGCCACGTCAGTAATTACTTATCAACTTGTAAAATCATCAACCTCAACCGGAGCAAACTACAGAGCTGCATGCAGGGCTAGATCTAAAGCTGAATTTTATAGCAAAATTTGTATTGTTGTTGAGGAAGCTGATGAATCTGAATATTGGTTAGAAATCATTGATGAAGCAAATCTTTCGAATAATAAGAATGAATTAAGAAGACTTCTTATTGAAGCAAATGAGATTACTAAAATAATGACGAAAGCCAAAAACTCGTCTTATGACAACAAATAAGATTCCTTATACATTCTATAATTTAAACATTTACGCATTTAAACATTCACTCATTTAAGCATTTATTCATCATATGGAATACGATCCTATAAAAAGAAAACTAGGTGTGGTTTTTAACCAATCACCAACGCTTCGAAAGCTATTTTATAAACTACTCGACATACTATTATTACGCTCATGGCATATACGAAAGGAATTAAAAACATGGGAAAAAACAGTTTCGGGGGAACAAAAAATCCTTGACGCCGGTTCCGGATTTGGGCAATATGATTTTTATATGGCGTCAAGAAATAGTAACTGGCAGATAATAGGACTCGATATTAAGGAAGAACAAATAGCTGATTGCAACGAGTTTTTTAGCATGATCAACCTGAAAAATGCAAACTTCAAATTTGGTGACTTAACCAAACTGAATGAGGTTGATTATTACAACATGGTGCTTTGTGTTGACGTAATGGAGCATATAGAAGAAGATGAACTAGTTTTCCGAAATTTCCATCGGTCATTAAAGGATGGGGGTATGTTGTTGGTAAGCACTCCATCCGATAAAGGTGGTTCAGATGTACATCACCATGATCATTCACATAATGCCGATGGATCTCATTCATTTATTGATGAGCACGTGCGTGATGGCTATGGTATTGATGAAATTAGTGATAAGATGAAACGAGCCGGATTTACCAAAACCAAGGTGTATTATCAATATGGATGGCCCGGTAAACTTGCCTGGAAATTGAGTATGAAATATCCTATTATTATGCTTAATGCTAGTTATTTCTTTTTCATAATACTCCCCTTCTATTATTTAATAACATTTCCTTTTGTGCTAATATTAAACTGGTTAGATGTAATAAAAAAGCATAAAACAGGAACAGGAGTGGTTGCAATAGCCTGGAAATAAAATGAGTTCATATTACTTCAATATTGTATTATTACTTAAGCGACTGCTTCTGGTAGTATTACTCTTTTTTGTTAGTAGACTCTTTTTCTACATTTATAACATTGGGATATTTGCTGATGTTGAAGTCGCTGAATTATTCAAAATTTTTATTTTAGGTTTGCGATTCGACCTATCTGTGATTTGTTATTTTAATCTTTTATTCATAATTACCCATGTAATTCCAATTGGTAAAGCATTTAGCAATAGGGCAGTACAAATTGTACTCAAAATTTATTTTGTAACAGTAAATGGGGTTTTAATTCTTGTAAATCTTATTGATTCCATCTATTTTCATTTTATTCAAAAGCGGTCAACGGCTGATATATTCAAGTTTATTTTTGTTAGCGATGATGTGCCAACTTTACTTCCGGGATTTGCAAAAGATTACTGGTTTGTTATTGCAATATGGATAGTTCTGATAATCTTAACATGGATGATTTATCCAAAATTAAGAATGAATAAGTCAGGAATAAATAATATTTCTCAAAAGTTCAGATTGAAACCATTTATTTACAAATTAGTAACAACGATTTTAATATTAGTGTTATCGATGATTGGTGCGAGGGGAGGGCTACAACTTAAACCACTTGCAATAATAGATGCATCAAAACAAGTGAATGCCTCACAAATGCCGCTCGTTCTTAACTCTGTTTTTACAATTATGACCACTTATGGTCATGATGTCCTTACTGAAAAAACATATTATTCTTATGATGAATGTAATGAAATATATCCTGTTACACACAACTTCAACAATCAAAAAGGTAACTTCAACAACAAAAATATTGTCGTGCTATTGCTCGAAAGTTTTTCGAAGGAGTATGTAGGTTTTCTAAATGATTATAATGGATATACTCCATTTCTTGATTCTCTGGCAAACCATTCAATGGTAATGGAAAATGCATTTGCAAACGGATTACGTTCTATTGATGCTATACCGGCAATTGTTATTGGAATACCTGCATTGATGGATGACCCGTTTATCACATCAATCTACAACAGAAACAACACAAACAGCCTTCCTGTATTATTAAAAGAGAAAGGGTATCAAACTGCATTTTTTCATGGTGGAACCAACGGAACGATGAATTTTGATGGCTTTGCAAGTTACGCTGGGTTTGATGATTATTATGGACGTTTTGAATATGATAACGATGGTGATTATGATGGTTATTGGGGTATTTATGATGAGCCATTTTTGCAATATTTTGCTCAAAAACTTAACTCATTTAAGGAGCCGTTCTTTGCTTTTGAGTTTACTCTAAGTTCACATTATCCATATAGTATTCCTGATAATCATAAGGGCGAATTCCCTGAAGGAGCAATGAAGATTCATAAAGTTGTACGATATTCTGATTATGCATTAAAGCAGTTTTTTAATACTGCAAAAAAAATGTCATGGTATAACAATACTCTATTTATCATAGTTGCTGACCATCCGGCACAATCGGTAATTCCAACTAATAATGATGATGTAGAAGAATCTGGAGATGACCTTGATAATTACCTGATGAGTTACTATAAAAACACTTCAGGTCGTTATGCCATCCCTATGATGCTATTTAGCCCAGGTGATAGTTTGTTTAAGAATAGTTGCTCACAAACTGTACAGCAAACAGATCTGATGCCAACAATCCTTGATTACTTAAACTACGACAAACCTGTTGTCGCATTTGGTTCAAGCATCCTAAGCGATCACTCAGCAGGTTTTGCAGTACAATTTGTTAATGGCCTATACCAAATTACTTCAGGTGAGTATAGCTTGGTTTTTGATGGCGATAAAAGTATATCGTTGTTTAATAACACTGAAGACCCAAAACAAAATAATAATCTACTTAATAGCGAAGGTGCTATAGCAGAAAGTATGGAGAAAACTATTAAAGCCTTTCTACAACAATATCTAAACCGTATGATAAATAACGAACTGATGGTAAAAAGCGATTCGTAAAATTTATCTGATATTTGCAAGTTATGGATAGTATATAGTGAACTAAAATTACACATTTAAAATTTATAAATGCGACTACCTTACTTCATAGCAAAAAGGTATCTTATTTCAAAAAAATCACACAATCTGATAAATATTATTTCTATTATTTCAGTTGTAGGTTTAGCTGTGGGAACTATGGCTCTAATTGTTGTATTATCAGTTTTTAATGGGTTTGAAGATGTAATAAAATCCCTGTATTCAACCTTTAATGCCGATTTACAAATTACCGCAACTACCGGAAAAACAATTCATTATGATGTTTTCCCCCAAACAAAAATCCGAAGTCTTAATGGTGTTAAAGGGTTGACAGAAGTGGTTGAAGAAGACGCTCTATTCAAATATCGCGACAAGCAACATATTGCTAGAATTAAAGGGGTATCGGATGGTTTTATTGATCTTTCACGAATGGATACTATGACTGTTAATGGGTCGTTTATACTTCAGGAAGGGCGATCAAATTTTGCTGTAGTAGGTGCCGGCATTGCCTGGTATCTTGACATCTATCCCCAGAATGTATCTGCGCTATTATCAGTTTTTGTTCCCAAAAGAGGAAATGCCTCTTCTTTCAACTTCGAAAATGCATTCAATAATGGCGCAATTCATCCAACAGGAGTTTTTTCGGTCCAGCAAGAATTTGATGAAAAATATGTATTTATCCCACTACGTTTTGCTCGTGAACTAATGGATTATACAGATGAGGTTACCAGCATAGAAGTGAGGTTTTTCCCCGATGCTGAGATAGACAGGGTTCAATCAGAGATTCAGGCACTACTTGGAGATGAATATTTTGTTAAAAACCGATTCGAACAAAATGAATCCTTATTTAAACTTCTAAAATCAGAGAAAACAGCAATTTTCCTTATTCTTCTGTTTATTCTAATTCTATCGTCATTTAACATGATCGGCTCATTATCGATACTAATTGTTGAAAAAAATAAAGATATTGGAATACTTAAAAGCATGGGTGCCGATTTAAAACTCATTAAATCCATTTTCCTTACCGAAGGAATGCTAATAAGCTTGTTAGGAAGCATTACCGGATTGTTGATAGGATTTATTATCCTATTTCTTCAAGAAAATTATGGATTATTGCAACTAGGTAGTGGTGATGGAGATTTCGTAATATCAGCATATCCAGTTAAAATGCAATTAATGGATTTTATATATGTTTTTATTACGGTTTTAACCATTGGGTTAGTAGCTACATATTACCCGGTAAACTATCTTAGTAAAAGGATTGTTGGAGGATCAAAACATAAGTTATAACTAGATGCATTCTTCCTTCAAAGAACACCCTATTTATATTGATTATTAATACAATAGCTACCAACCAATAGACGTTTCACATTGTCTATTATCATAAGCAACCAATAGATAAATAGTTTGTCTTAATCTTGATCATGTGTAAAAAGGTTAGTACTTTTGGCATCGTTAATTTTAAAGCTATAATAATCAAACTAATACGATCAAACCAATAATTATTATGAGAAAGTTATACTCTATTATATTACTATTAGTAGTGATATTATTTTACTGTAATTCAAGCATTTATTCGAACAATCAAACAATTGTTGTCAACAAATCCAAACAATCAAGTCTTCAGTTGGTAGTTTCATCGCCTGAAAAAATTGGGTTTATTTCTACTGTAGGTGAGATTAATGTGAATAACATTAAAACCGACTTTGGCAATTACGTGCGCCTCACCATCGATCGTTTTGGAAAGTCAACCAAAGCTGGTTTACCGGAACTACCTGTTATGCACCAACTCATGGAAATACCAATGAATGCAACAGTTGAGGTTAAAGTTATTAGGTCTAAGGTAATCGAGTTTGATTTAAACAATAGAGGGATCTCAGCGCAGCTTATTCCAATGCAACCATCGCAATCCAAATGTGGGAGTTCAAAAGCCTTTGAAATCAACAATGGTATATATTCAAAAGATGCTTACTACAGTGAAGAACTTGTTTCGGTGGAAGTTCTAGGCGTTATGCGTGGCGCAAATATCGGACGATTAAATTTTTCTCCGGTAAGTTACAATCCTTTAACAAATACAATCAGCGTTTTTGAAGAGGTAGAATTCGAAATTACATTTATTGATGCTGATCTTGGATTAACTACCCAACTAAAGCGTAAAACAAGATCCCCTTATTTCGATGGTATTTATAACCAGCTTCTAAATAGTCAGTACAGTTCACAAACACGCAATAATTTTACAACCTATCCCGTAAGTTATGTTATTGTTTCCGATAGAATGTTTGAAGATCAGTTACAACCATTTATCAACTGGAAAAAACGTAAAGGCTTTACTGTAACGGAAGCTTATACCGACGATATAGGGAATTCACTTCAACAAATAAAAGATTATATACAAGCTCTTTACGATGCGGGAACTCCTGACAATCCTTCCCCTTCATTTGTTCTTTTCGTTGGTGATATAGCTCAAATTCCTGCCTGGAATAATGGTGATGGAGTAACCGACAGAAATTATGTAGAATACACTGGTGATCTTTTCCCCGAGATTTTTTACGGAAGGTTTTCGGCAGAAAATACTACACATCTTCAGCCTTACATTGATAAAACTCTTATGTATGAGATGTATACAATGCCAAACCCAACATATCTTGATACAGTGTTGTTGGTAAGTGGTGTTGATGGAAGTTATGCACAAGATTGGGGAAATGGCCAAATTAACTATGGTACAATTAACTACTTTAATGATGATCATGATATTTTTTCAAACACATATTTATATCCGGCATCCGGAAGCGCATCAGCCGCAATTAAGCAACATGTTAGCGATGGGATTACATTTGGAAACTATACCGCCCACTGCTCACCAAATGGTTGGGCCGATCCTTCGTTTGTAATAAATGATATCCCTGCACTTACAAATCAGGATAAATATGGACTATTAATTGGTAACTGTTGTTCATCGAGTGAATTTCAAACTGTTTGTTTTGCAGAGGAAATATTACGAGCCGAAAATAAAGGCTGTGTTGGTTATATTGGAGGTTCAAACAGTACTTATTGGGATGAGGATTATTACTTTGGTGTTGGTGTTGGAACAATAAATGAGAATCCACCACCATATGAAGAAACAACTCTTGGAGGCTACGACAGATCCTTCCATGATCATGGTGAGCAATTCTCTGACTGGTTTACAACAATGGATCAAATTGTTTTTGCAGGAAATTTAGCCGTAAGCGAAAGTGGATCATCTCTTGAACAATATTATTGGGATATCTACAATCTGATGGGCGATCCTTCATTAATGATATATTATTCAATGCCAGATGTAAATACAGTTACTCATGAACAGTATATAATGATTGGAGCAACATCCTTTACGGTTAATGCAGCTCCCTATTCATACGTTGCTTTAAATAATAATGGTGAGAATATTGTTTCAGTATTGGCAAACCAAAATGGAGTGGCCATATTGGAATTTGAAAGTTTTACAACTCCCGGCTTAGCTGAGCTTGTTATAACCGCTCAAAACTACCAGCCATATATCGAAGATGTTCAAATTTTTGCGCCTAACGGACCGTTCTGTATCTATGAAAATCATACAATTAATGATGATTCACTTGGTAATGGAAACGGCAATGCTGAATACAACGAACAAGTGTTTATTAATCTATCAATGGTTAATTACGGTAACGATGATGCCACCAATGTTAATGTTACAATCTCCACAGCTTGCGCAGATGTATTTATTGAAGACGCTACAGATATTTTTGACACAATACGTGTAAATGAAGTAGTTACAAATGACCTTGGTTTGCTGATACATCTAAGTGATGGTATAGAAGACCAAACCCCAATGGTATTCAATGTTATTGCAGTAGACAGCCAGGATTCTATTTGGGAAAGCCAGTTTGAAATTAAGGCTTTTGCTCCTAAGTTAACACCTCTAGAACTTGTTGTTGACGATAGCTATACAGGAAATGATAATGGACGACTTGATCCGGGAGAAGAAGCAATAATTAAAATTAAAACAACAAATACCGGACATTGCGTTGCTTATGATGTATTAGGGTCTTTAATATCATATAACCCATATATAACTGTAACCAGTGGCGACACAATTATCCCCACATTAAGTACTTTTGGCGCTGTATATCCACAATTTAATGTTGTGGTTGATATCGATGCACCCGAGGGTATCCTTGCTGAAATGAGATACCAACTAACGGCAGGGGCCTATTTTGTTGAGCGTTCATATTATCCAAAGGTTGGTTTAATTGTTGAAGATTGGGAAACCGGAAATTTCAACAAGTTTAATTGGCAAAGCGGTGGTAATTCACCTTGGCTGATAACAGATTTATATCCCTTCGAAGGTGATTATGATGTTGTTTCTGGTGCCATTGGAAATAATCAAACCTCAGAATTTTGGATTCAATATCAGGTAATGTCACCCGACACAGTTAGCTTTCATAAAAAAGTTTCATCTGAACCTGATTTTGATTTTATTCAGTTTTATATTGACAATGTATTGCAGGACGAATGGTCGGGAACAAGTGAGGGATGGACCAGAGAATCATATCCGGTTGTTCCAGGCATAAGAAAATTCAGGTGGGTTTATAGTAAAGATTATTCAGGAATAGGAGGTGTAGATAAAGCATGGGTTGATTATATCGAGCTACCAATGATGATGATTACAACTGTATTTGCAGGTCCGGATAATGTTGTATGCGAAAACAATGTATTCCAATGCACAGGGTCGGCTACCAACTTTGATTCAATATTCTGGGAGACATCGGGCACAGGAATTTTTGATAATATTAATTCGCTTGATCCAGTCTATACTCCTTCCGATGAAGATATTCTGACTGGCAATGTGCTGTTAAGTCTTAACCTTATTGATGTTGATGGCATATCTGCCAGCGACACTATGAATTTGGATGTAAATAATGTTCCAAACACCCCAACAATGCCTGTTGGCCCTGAGGAAATAGATTTACAGTTAGTATCCCAAAGCGAATACACAATAGATGCTATTCAGGGTGTTAGCACATATTTGTGGTCGGTTTACCCTGATGAATCAGGTGCTATTTCAGGAACCCAAGCAACTGGAACCGTAACATGGAACAATCAATATGAAGGTGAAGCATGGGTTAAGGTATACGGAGTAAATAATTGTGGTGTAGGAAGTAGTTCCGACTCTTTGCTCATTGTTGTTAGTAATGCTGTAGGTATAAGTAGTATTGGAGATGGTATTATAGTAAGTATCAACCCAAATCCTGCCAAAGGGATTTTCGTGCTAAATTTATCACCATCACATGAAAATGAAGTAAGTATAACTATTACTAACCAGATTGGATCAACCGTATATTCTAATAAGATTGTGAATATCGTTGATGGCTTTAAACTTGCCATTGATTTTACTGACCAGTCGTCGGGTTTATATTTTGTAGAAACCAAAACTAAATCTGGAAGTAACATTAGTAAACTCATGATTGTTAAATAATAGAGTTTGAAAAAACCAATATCAACTAAATAAAAGAGTAATGAAAAATTTTAAGTTATTAGTGTTATTTGTAACCATGGCAACTTTGTTAAATGCCACGGAGTGGGTAGATATTAATTCAAATAATCCAACCCCAACAAAAATCACATTATTGAATTCTGATATTACAAGTTCGCTTATTCAGGTAAACCTCGACGGATATTATGCTACCGATGTAAAAATTAAGAACGAGTTAGCTAAAATTATATCCATGACAAATGGAACACCAATTCTTAAAATGGGAGCTCCCGATGTTCAAAAAATTACTACTTCACTTATTATTCCTGATAATGGAAATATGAGTGTTAATATTATATCATCAAAATTTAAGGAGTACAAAAATATTGACATTCTGCCATCAAAGGGTAATCTTTACAGAGATATTGTTCCTTCAGATATTGCTTACGAGTATGGCGAAGAATATGTAACTGATACCTATTATCCTGGTGAACTTGCTAGTTTAAGAGACCCTTATATTGTACGTGATTTTCGTGGACAAACAGTTGTAATTTATCCATTTCAATATAACCCTGTTAAAAAAACACTTCGTGTTTATTATGATATTGTACTGGAGGTTACAGAAGTTGATGATAATGGAAGTAACGAGCTATCTCGTCAAAATACTCTAACTGAAATAAACACTATTTTTAAAGGTATTTACGACAGACATTTTCTAAACTATAGTGCAACATCTAGCCGTTATACACCGGTTGATGATCATGGTAATATGTTAATTATTTCTTACGGCGATTTTATGGATGAAATGCAGCCATTAGATGACTGGAAAATTAAAGCGGGAATGCCTGTTGAAATTGTTGATGTTGCTACAATAGGTGGTTCCGCACAGATAAAGCAATATATTTCCACCTATTATAATGATAATGGACTAACTTTCGTACTACTTGTAGGTGATGCAGTACAGGTACCTTCCAGTTCAAATGGAGGCAATGATTCTGATAACAATTATGTTTATATTATGGGTAATGATCATTATCCAGATGCCTTTATCGGTCGTTTTTCTGCGGAGAATGAAAACCATGTTGTTTCCCAAGTTACCAGAACTCTAGAATATGAAATGGATCCAATAGCTGATCCTGATTGGTATTCAGAAGCAATCGGAATAGCATCTGCTGAAGGTCCGGGCGATGACAATGAATACGATTATCAACATATTCGCAATATTAATACCGATCTTTTGGGCTTTACATACACTTATGCTTATGAATTATTTGATGGTAGTCAGGGAGGCGAAGATGCCACTGGTAATCCATCATCGGCAGATGTTGCAATTGCTGTAAACAGTGGAGCATCGGTTATGACCTATACCGGCCATGGATCAAATACAGCATGGAGTACTTCAGGTTTTTCTAACTCAGGCGTAAACAACCTAACCAATGTTGGTAAATTGCCATTCATTTATGATGTTGCATGTGTTAACGGTAATTTTGTAGGCATTACTTGTTTTGCAGAAGCATGGCTTAGGGCAGAAGATAACGGTGAGCCTACCGGAGCTATTGCAGCGTTTATGTCAACCATTAACCAAAGCTGGAATCCACCTATGTGTGGCCAGGACGAAATGATAGATATTCTTACCGAACAATATTCCAATAATATTAAGAGATCATTTGCTGGCATTGGTATTAATGGTTGCTTACTTATGAATGATGAGTATGGAAGTGGTGGTGATGAAATGACAGACACATGGACTGTTTTTGGAGACCCGTCCTTGATGGTTCGTACAGCTACTCCGGCAACCATGACCGTATCAATGGCACCTGCAATATTATTAGGTACAACATCAATTACTATTACTTGCGATGCTGAAGATGGTTTAGTAGCGTTAACCTCAAATGGTGTAATTCTATCAACAGCTGTTGTTGAAAATGGTGAGGCGATATTACAGTTTGATCCAATGACCCAACCAGGTTTAGTGGATCTTGTTATAACAGGCTTTAATTATCGACCAACGATTACTCAAATAGATGTAATTGCGGCCAATGGACCATATTTGCTTTATGCAGATCATACTGTAAACGATTCTCTTGGTAACGACAATACTGTTCCTGAATTTGGAGAAACAATATTCTTAAATGTAGGTATCGAAAACCTGGGTATTGATGATGCTGTTGATGTACTTACAACAATAAGTCTTACAGATCCATATGTTGAAATAATTGATGATACTGAGTTATACGAGCTAATACAAGTAAACCAAACAGCATATAAAGAAAACGGGTTCGAAATACTTCTTGCCGATAATATTCCTGATCAACACAAATTAAATTTCATACTAACGGCTACTGATATTAACGATTCAACATGGATAAATGAATTTGAAGTTACAGCGGCGGGACCGGTACTTACTGCTTTAGAAATGGTAATTGATGACAGTGAAGCTGGAAATAACAACGGGCTTCTTGATGCCGGAGAATCAGCAAAGCTAATAATCAAAACTACAAATGAGGGCCACTGTGCTGCAAATGATGTAACTGCTTCATTAATTGCTTATAATCCATATATCACAGTTCTTAGTGGTGATACAATATTATCTGTATTAGGTACATTCGGAGCCAGTTATCCTGAATTTGACATAGAGGTATCAGATGATGCTCCTGAAGGAATTCTTGCCGAAATGAAATATCAACTAACATCGGGAAGCTACTCAACAGAGCGTTCATATTTTCCAAAGGTGGGTATTATACTTGAAGACTGGGAAACAGGTGATTTTAACAAATATGATTGGCATACAGGAGGAAATCAGCCATGGGTAATAAGCACCACATATCCTTATGAGGGAGACTTTGATGTTACATCAGGAGCCATTGGTAATAATCAGGATTCTGAACTTTGGATTCAATATCAGGTTATGTCACCCGACTCAATTAGCTTTTATAAAAAAGTATCCTCTGAGGCAGATTTTGATAAGCTAAAATTCTATATCGATAATGAACTTCAATCTGAATGGTCAGGAACATCACAAGGTTGGACAAAGGAAAAATTTGCCGTTAATCCTGGTGTTAGAAAGTTTAGGTGGGTTTATGAAAAAGATTATTCAGGTATTAGTGGAGCTGATATGGCTTGGGTTGATTATATTGAACTTCCCACAATGATGGCAACAACAGTTTATGCAGGACCTGATGATAACACATGTGAGAATACCAATTTCCAATGTTTAGGATCAGCAACAAATTACACATCCATACAATGGGAAACCTCGGGTACCGGAACATTTGAAAATGGTCAAACACTTAATGCATTATATACTGCTTCGGAAGAAGATATTATAAATAAAACAGTTCAGTTAACTCTAACTATTATAGATGTTGATGGCGAAACTGCAAGCGATAATATGGAATTAACACTTAACAGTTTACCAAGTGTACCAATCATGCCAGAAGGGCCTGAACTAGTAGATTTGCAGTTGATAACTGTAAGTGAATACACCACCCAAAGTGATCAGGGAGCTGATGAATTCTTATGGTTTATTCATCCTGAAGAAGCAGGCACTATTATTGGAACAGGAACAACAGGAACTGTAGCATGGAATTTAAATTATGAAGGTGAAGCCTGGGTTAGTGTTGCTGGAATGAACAATTGTGGTAATAGTAATAATTCCGATTCATTACTTGTTGTTGTTGCAAATCCCGTTGGGATAATTGCACATGAATCAACTATTATAAGTATTGTTCCAAATCCAAATAATGGACTATTTTCAATTTCTTTAACATCTGCAGAAAACAATATGTTTGATGTATCCATTGTAAATACGCATGGAAAAATAATTCTTGAATCATCAGCAATTGATTTTAGTAATAATTCCGAAACTACACTGGATCTGAGAGATTATCCATCAGGAATGTACTTTGTTATTATGCAAACCAACACTAGTCGCATTGTGAAAAAATTGTTGATTAAGAATAATTAAAAGATTATCTGTCGGAAACTAGTTGGTAGTTAATAATTCATTCTATGAAATAGCTACCAACTATTTTTCAACACGTTACCCTTTTGTAATGCGGATTATTTGTTGCTTCCTGTGGCGATATGCAGTAAAAGCATGTTCAGATTACTCAAATGCTGAAATTCCCGTAATATCAAATCCAGTAATTAACAGATGAATATCATGAGTGCCTTCGTACGTAATTACTGATTCAAGGTTCATCATGTGACGCATAATAGGGAAGTCACCTGTAATTCCCATTGCCCCCAATATTTGTCGACTGTCGCGTGCTATTTTAAGAGCCATCTCAACATTGTTACGCTTTGCCATTGATATTTGTGCAGGAGTGGCTCGGTCGTCATTTCTTAACATACCTACTCGCCATGCCAACAATTGAGCTTTAGTTATTTCTGTAACCATCTCCGCAAGCTTCTTTTGCTGGAGTTGAAAAGATGCAATAGGCTTATTAAATTGTTTTCTTTCCAGTGAATATCGTAAAGCGGTATCATAACAATCCATTGCAGCCCCAATTGCGCCCCATGCTATTCCGTATCGTGCCGAATTTAAGCATTTTAAAGGCCCTTTAAGTCCCTTTACATTTGGAAGAAGGTTTTCCTTAGGCACTTCCACATTATCGAATACAAGCTCTCCTGTTAGTGAAGCACGTAACGACCATTTTTTCAGGGTCTCGGGAGCTGTCAATCCTTTCATGCCTTTTTCAAGAATCAAACCTCTTACAATACCTTCTTCATCTTTTGCCCAAACCACAGCAACATCTGCAACAGGTGAATTTGTTATCCACATCTTTGAGCCGTTTAACAAATAATAATCGCCCTTATCTTCAAATCTGGTTAGCATTCCTCCGGGATCCGACCCATGATTTGGTTCGGTAAGTCCAAAACAACCAATCAAATCACCACTTGCTAAGCCGGGTAAATACTTCATGCGCTGTTCCTCATTTCCAAATGCATAAATAGGATACATAACTAAAGATGATTGTACAGAAGCTGCTGATCGTATTGCCGAATCACCTCTTTCAAGCTCAGTCATAATGATTCCATATGCCACCTGATCCATTCCTGCACCTCCGTACTTTTCAGGGATATACGGGCCAAAAGCCCCAATTTCTCCCATCTCTTTAATTAAATGTTGAGGAAATATATGGTTTTGTGCTGCATCGTCAATTATAGGTATAACCGAGCGGTTTACCCACTCACGAACAGCATTGCGAATAATTTTATGTTCATCGGTAAGTAGTTCGTCAACAAGATAATAATCGGGAGGGTTGTACATTTGTTATCAATTTTATTAAAAGGAGGTAAAGATAAGGTTAATGAATAATATGTTTTATTAAATTTGAGGAAATATTTATTCCATGAATAACATTGATAACCAAATAAATAAAACTTTAAAATGAAACGTATAATTTTTACAGAAGACGCTCCTGCACCTATCGGCCCATATAGTCAGGCAGTTGAGCAAAACGGGATGCTTTTTATTTCTGGTCAGATACCAGTTGATCCTTCCACAGGAAGTATTGTTTCGGGGGGTGTTACTGAACAAACCGATCAGGTGATGAAAAACATTAAAGCAATAATTAAAGCTGCCGGTTTTGGAAACGACCTATCAAAAATATTAAAGTGTACAATATTCCTTAACGATATGTCTCTTTTCAAAGATATGAATGCCGTTTATGGAACTTATTTCCCAACGGACCCTCCGGCAAGAGCCGCATTTGCAGTTAAAGAATTACCATTAAGCGTAATGGTAGAAATAGAAGCAGTTGCAATGATGTAAATAAATTATGAGAGAGTGTATAATTAATTGAGGCTTGAAAAGGTGCATTATTCCAACACTCCATTACTTCAAATCTTAAAACTATGACAACTAGAGTAAAAACAAATTGGTGGCTGTTACTACTAACAGGAATTATTTTTTTAATACTGGCTGGTAAAATAATGATGCATCCTGTTGAATCTATTATAGGATTGGCATTTTTTATTGGCTGGGCTTCATTAATTGCAGGAATTTTCCAGGTTGGTTTTTCATTATCTGCAAAAGGAATTCTTAGTAATTGGCAATGGAGGTTATTTAGTGGAATAATTAATATTATTATTGGGATAATCTTTTTATCACATCCGGCCATTACTGCACAAATGTTACCCATTATTTTTGGATTTTGGATGATATTTGTTGG
>JABMPH010000021.1 GCA_013203805.1 Bacteroidota bacterium
GGACAAGCACCGGTACTACAACCAGACCAACTGAAACCAGAAGTTCAGGCTCTGCTACACCTCCAACCAGGTCAAGCACAGGTACTACAACCAGACCAACCGAGACCAGAAGCAGTGGTAATGCCACTCCTCCAACCAGGACTACCACTACCACCCGTACTAGAACAACTGGAAACAGCGGCACTAATGCCAGCAGATCTGACGGCTCTCGTAATGTAAATACTAGTAGAAGTCGTTCCAGCAACAATACCTATACTCCGAGAACTGCCGTAAGAGATGCAGAGACAAGATAAGTATATACATCTCCAAGCAGAAAAGTAGTTGTAAGACCAGCACCTACTGTGCATTACACATATCAATCGGTTGATTACAGAAGAGTACATTATCCATATAATGAGCCACATGTAACCGCCATCTATTGGAACTCAAATATGTATCATAACTACAGTAGCTGGTATCCAAACTACAACCTTTGGTACTATCCTTACGGATACAGAATCCACACAATTTCAGCTTATGACGCATACAACTATATAGGTGAGATTGCCAGAATTTACGGAAGAGTTACTGAAGTATGGTACTCAGGAGAAACCAGAGAGTATTACTTATACATAGGTGGCCCATATCCTTACCAAGACTTTACCGTAATTGTAGACTACAGCGACGCCAGAAGATTCAGCAGGAATCCTAAGATACTTCACCGACAGGAATATAACCGTAACCGGACTGGTAAGTTTGTTTGAAGATAAGCCGGAGTTACTGGTTAAAAGGCACACACAGATTGATGTTTATTAAGTCTGATCCAAATAAAGCACTTCCAGTGAAAATTATATTTTAAGAATTTAATCGGGAAATGTTAATTAAATCGGGCAATGGTTTCGAAACCATTGCCCGATTTTTTATAGCTAAGGATAAAATAGAATTGAATATTACCACCTAATAATGTTTACGCGTAAAAATCTGATGAATGATGGAGTAAATATTGTATATGACAATGAAAAAGAATAATGATTAAAGATTCACATCAGTCTATTTACTTTATTACATTTGTATTAGTGATTGCGGAATAAAATTTGAATTTAACCACTTGTGAACTTATGAAAAGAATTGTAAATTATTTCCTCCAAGGATTGTTATATATTGCACCATTTGGAATTACAGTCTACATTATATATTTAATATTCACATTCATTGACCGCTTATTAGAAAACTATATTACAGAGTTTCTGAAAATTAATATCCCTGGCCTGGGTTTTGTGATTATAGTTATTTTCCTGGTATTTATAGGTGTAATAGGACAAAGTTTAATTGCCCGACCTATTAAAAAACTCTTCGATCGTTTTTTGGATAAAGCTCCTACTTTAAAACTAATATATTCAGCTTTAAACGACCTTTTTTCCGCTTTTGTTGGAAAAGAAAAGAAATTTAACAAACCAGTAATTGTACTGGTTAATCCAATAAGTAATTTAGAAAAACTAGGGTTTCTAACTGAAGAGGATTTAAGCAAACTGGGAGAAATGGATAAGGTTGCAGTATATTTCCCTCATTCTTACAATTTCTCAGGTGAAATGTTTATCGTACCCAGAGATCAGGTAAGAGCAATAGATATTAGTCCGGCGGTTGCTATGAAATTTATAGTTTCCGGCGGTGTTTCTGATATTTATGAAGAGAGTGAGAAAAACGACTAAAAGTTTTTCAAATAATCTCAAAGTTTTAAGGGAGGCAAGACTATCATTATTATTTCATTCACAGCAATAATTGTAAGGATTCATTAAAGAAGCAACATTTTGGGTTGAATCTTAATTCTTCTAGTATTCTGCTGTTTCAAATGCTCTTTTTCCTCTGGTGCTGCGTGAAACACGATGATTTCTATCATTAGCGCTCTTTAACTTCTCTGAAGGAATAGTCATTGTAAATGGTTTTTCTGATTCCCTTATCATGTTCTTACTAATAATGCCGTTTACAAGCCCGGTCCATTTTTGCGCCATCTCCAATTCCTTCCATAAAGTTAATTCGTCGTAATCTGTATTATAAATTTCAAGTTGAACATCCGGGCTTTTCCTATTAATGAATGTGAAGTCCATGGAAATTTTGTCAATAATGCTCGTCCTTTCTTTATCAACAAGCACAGATCTTACAATCTTATTCATGCGACAAGTCTTAACATCCGCAAGGTCAATTATTGATCTGAATTCCTGATTATTATGCGAATGTATGAATAAAAGCTTGTTTCCATTATTGCTGGAAATACCTATAAGGCATTTATCCCAATGATCATAACTACTTATTTCACATCCATTCTCGTTAGCAAATTTTTGTAAAGTTGAAAAGGTCTTCTTTTCCAACTTCTTCTTTCTCATTTTAAGGTAAAAAATAAAGGCAGCTGTATCTAAAATTGTTATTGACCAATTAGCAATAGTATTTGAGTCCATTTTTATGTTTTTATAGAATAATAAAGGCAATGATTAATAGGCTTATCCTTATTGAAGGACAAGGCCGAAAGCCATGCTTTCTATAAAATATGGTTTACCAGAAATAGTTAAAAGGAAAGATAATATCAGAGGATCTGAATCGAATTATGCGATGTTCAGCAATGATCAGGTAATTGGATACCTTCTCAATAATTTTCAACTCAAGATTCTTTTTAGCCAGAGAATCGCGAAAAAGAATCCTGGCCCCTGAGGAGATAATATTCTCGGTTATACCGAAGATGCTTTCGTTTGAATTCGCATCAAATAAGAGGTCGGAAAAATCTGACAAATATGACTGGCGATTCGAAGTAGTTTGCTCAATGTACTGCTTATGTTCATGAAATATTTTAAAAGCCTGGCCCTCTGAATGAGAACCCAGCCACAAGGAAAGAAGAATATGCAGGTAAGCAAAAGACATCTCTTATATCAGTTTTGAATTTAGACTATATTAAGTAGAGAAGTAACGATAAAAGTGGGGTGTTTTTATTTTAAGTGGATTACACCGGACTTTTTAACTACAAAGCTTTAGTGATGACAGGACAAAGAAATTAATGATTTTACTTCTACAGATGCTACAAAACCAGTATTTATAAAGGAAAGTCAAAAGAAAATGGTTTTTAAATAATACTTAATCTTCTAAGTCGTTATGAAGCAAGTTATTACACCCTTTTTAAATTAGATTTCAAAGGGCTTACACAGAAAGAAATAACCCCATTGTGTTGTAATTTGAAAACAAAATCCGCCTAAAACTTTCTCTAATAAATTTTTCTAAGCTTAATGCCATTCAACAAAGCTTCACCTTCTTTCGATACAAAATCAAGAGACAATCCTTTACCGTCCACGATCTCAATGACAAACGCCTTCCCTACCCCAGTCGCGAAACCATAGCTTCCAGTTATATCAAAATCAGTCAGCACTTTATTTCCGTTAATCAGCACATCAAACATTCTTTCACCAGACTTAAATTTTATTGCATCTGCGAAGTAGAGCTCAACATCATAATTTCCATTTGGTACATTTAACTTATAAGCTGAAATCCCTTCATGATAATAATCGTATAAAGGTTCTTTATTTTTTGCATTTAGAATGATCACATCTTTATTTACCATGGCTGTTTTGCCTTCTATCCAACCATAATGTTTATCCACATATTTTTGATCTGGCAACCAAACCAAGCCTGCGTCATCAACAAACTCATAATGGCTTCCTACATTAATTGCCAGGAATTGAGCATCGTTAAATTCAAGGTTATATTCCTTAAAATTAATCTCCAATATATCTTCAACTACCAACTCTTCTTTTGTGGCTATTGTCTTTATTTTATTTACACCTTCAACAAATGGCACCTTCCAGCTTGCCTCTTTCAGTTCGTCTGGCTGTTTTTTACCTAATGATACTCCATTGTGGAACAATTCAACTTCACTCATATTTGAATACACATCAACTTCCTGCTCATTACGTAGTATATCATGAGCTACTTTTCCATTCCAGCCACAACGTATTATCCAATCTCTTGAAGCAATATATACCATTGGGTCCGGATTCCAATTGGCTTTATAGAAGTAGTACACATCCTTAGGAGTACGATCAAATTTTTGCAATCCTTTTTGATTGATATGACCAATGGAACCTCCTGTGTGAGGTTGAGAAAAATCAAACTGACTCCAAACCGCACTTCCAACTAAATATTCACGATCGTTAATTTGTTTCAGGTAGGATTTATGGAACATGCGCTGATATTTTCCTGTAAAATCAAATCTCTTTGGCATTGTAATGTTCACGCGCACATCGGAACCGGCACCATATTCGCTAATAAATAATACCTGATCGTTGTAGGTTTTATGACGATTATCGAGGTAGCCACCAAAACCACTAAAACTACCACTATACCAACCCGAATATTGATTTACGGAAACCATATCAGGGATTTGTGTAATATTGGCTATATCGTAATCTTTAGATCCATGAATGGCCAAGGTAGTAAGTCTTGAAGGGTCTGTATTTCGGATAACACTATCCATACAAAAAACAAAATCTCTTACTTGTTTTCGGTAAATTGGGTCTTCAATTTTTGCTTTACGTGTAGCATCTTTATCCCATAGAAATAATTCGTTCATCGATCCCCAAAACATAATTGACGGATGGTTAAAGTTTTGATAAATCATCTCTTTTGTACGATGGGCTGATATGGCAGTAATTTCGGAAGAGGGGACAATGTAATTGAGATTAGGAATTTCGACCCATACTAAGAGCCCCAGTTTATCTGCAGTTTCTAAAACAATAGGATCCTGAGGATAATGAGCTAAACGAACAAAGTTTGCACCCATATTTTTGATCCACAGCATGTCTTGTATGTGCTGAGTATTTGAAAGGGCACTGCCAAAACCGTCCATATCCTGATGGCGGTTGGTTCCTTTTAAAGTATATTTTTCGCCATTAAACAGAAGGCCTTTATCTTTGTCCAGTGAAAACCATCGGAATCCTATGGAATTCTTAACCTCATCTATTAAATTCCCATCTACTTCAATGCTACTGATTACCGTATATAAAACAGGATTTTCCGGTGACCAAAGTTCCGGATTATTAACTATCCCCTGCATATCATTAAAATCTACACTTTTTCCTGCTGCTATACTGACATTTTTATGCAAATCAAGAACTTTGGTGCCTTTTGCATCATAAACCTCATGTGACACCTGTACTTTTTGCTCCAGTTCTGACTTATTTTCAACAAGAGACCTAATACTTATACCTGCTTTTTTAGCAGAAACGTCAGGTGTGCTTATATAAACTCCATTAGATCCATAATGTGTTTGCTTGAAATGAATCTTATTGGTGGAAAGCAACCAAACATCTCGATAAATACCACCATAAAGTGCAAAGCCTATTGATAAGGGCGTTATGGTATTATCATGACTGTTATCAACTTGCACAGCAATTAGGTTTTCCTCACCAATTTTCACATAATTAGTTATATCAAATGTGAACCCCGTATATCCGCCCTTATGTTGACCTGCAAAAATACCATTAACATAAACATCTGATACTTGATTAGCTCCTTCAAATTGTAAAAACAGACTTTTACCCATGTAAATACTATCAATTTTTATGAACTTACGATACCATCCGATACCCCTTAAATAGCTTTCTTCATCATCGAAAGGATCATTTGTATTCCAACAATGAGGCAGTGATACTGTTTCCCATAAATCATCAATTGGTAAGGGGAAATTCTTTTGATGGGCTCTTTGCGCAAATGCAACACCTCCTTGATGAAATTTCCAGCTATCGTTAATACTTGATTTTGATCTTTGTGCATTTACAGATACCGTAAATAATAATGAATTCACTAACAATAAAATTGCGCTAATAACTTTTATACTAAATATCTTATTTTTCATTGTAAGTGTACTTTTTTTAAATCTCATTGTAATATTATTCATATTTTTATTTCTGGTCAAAAGAAGTTTCAAGAATTACCAAACGTCTGTCTCCTTCCAATTCAACCTTAACTATGTTATCATCTTGATTTACTTCAGCTGGAATAATCAAATACTCATGATGATCAACAAGTCCTTTTTCCGTCAATATCTTTAAAATCTATTTCATATTTTTCGTCATTACTCAATGTAATATTTGCTCCCATAGGTGAACCAGATGGAGTAATTTCAACAATTTGAATGTCCTTAATCGGTGATAATTCTTCCTTTGTCCATTCAGAATCATCCATTTTATGAAGCATTACTGTTACCATCAATTCGATTTCAGGATTTTTATCCAACCTTTTTTTATGTAGGTATAAAACGGTACTCTCATCTGCCTCAGCATTATTACCGGTATGGACCAAATGTTTTATTTCATCCCATCCATGATAGGAAATTAGCGCGAGCTTTCTACCGGATATAGATGCTGTGATTAGCTTTTTGTTACCTTCTTCGAACTTCTTCACTACTGCTTTCTCACCATTCATATGAGGCATCCCGAAATGCCCCAAAGTCAGCTCATATTCGAAAGCTAAACGGCTGCGGTCTACTCTGACAACACCCCCTGGAATGGTTATTTCTGCAAGATCAATTATGTACCCAACCCCATTATTAGGTGGTTTTCGCATAATAGCCTGACGGTATAATACGCCATTTTCTTCACCATTATAAAGCATGTTTTGAGAAATGGTGAATGCATGATTAATTTCGGCATTATTATCCAATGTTTTACCCGTGAGGTAAAAATTAACATCATCGCCACGTAGATCTCTTGGATCAAGGCTTCTAAAACTGTACTCCATGGAAGTTCCTCCTTGTGAATTATGATCTTCCCATGGAAAATGGGTATTGTATGCCAATTTTGAGTAGTTAGGATCGTCGTAATATACTTTTCCCGGAATAATTTCTGAAGTTCCGTTTTTACCATGGTTAACCAAAACGAGTCCCGGACTATTGAGTACAGTCTTTTTTGATTCACTTCCTAAGTCATCCCAGAATCCTGCATTTTCTGTAGCAGTCCAGAATGGTGAATCATCGGGTAATGCCAGACAAATAAAAGGCAGAAACATTAGAAATGGGCTGCCCGCACAACTGTAGTTCTGCACCATATATTCCC
>JABMPH010000240.1 GCA_013203805.1 Bacteroidota bacterium
GTATGATTACGGTGCCCGATTTTACGATCCAGCACTGGGGAGGTTCCATTCGCTAGATCCAATTGCTCCTTTCATTCCAGGAATAACTCCGTATAATTATGCATTTAACAATCCTATCAATCTTGTTGACTTTGAAGGGTTATATGGCGATTCTCATGATCCAAAAAAGAGAGATCGTCAGCATAGAAGAAAAACTATTCTGCGGAATATTAAAAATAAAGTTTTGGATGTTTTGAGTATTAGTCATGATTCAATGGCTAATGTTTCTAGACAAAAAAAGAATGCAGGAAAAACTAGTTCAAACTCTTCTTCTGGAAAATCAAATACAAGTAGCCCAAATATTAAAGCTGACATTGATTATACAGGTTTGAATTTCGGAGATTTTGGTCTTTCAAATGATATAATAAAGCCTCTAAACATTCCACCTACATCAGGAGGTTATAGTTCAAGTTTGATAATATGGAATGATGAATTAGTTGATGTAACATCTGATCCGGTTTTAGAACTTAGCAATAAATTATTTGTTGGTGATACAGACTTTATAATAGAAAGATCTCTCTCTGCGGAGATAAATAATTTATATAGCATAGCTGATTATTTAACTGCTAATCCAGATTATGCTGTAACAATAATAATAACAAGTCCATTACTTATCGGAAAAGTCGGAGATATGTTTGTAACGCAAGAACAAAAAGATGCATCTGGAGTTATTGTTAAAAATAGGGCAGCAAAAATAGCCTCACTTATAAGTTCATTTTCTTCTGTAAAAGTTAATCAAATTGTCAGTAGTGTTAAAGGAGGAAATGAAATGAAAGTTGAGCTAAAAGTTCAAAAGAGATAAAATGATTATCATTTCAATAATAATATCAATTAGCATATTTTTCTCAGACGTACAGAAAAATGATCAAGTGATAAGGTATGTGATTTGGAGTAACAATTATAAACTTTTGAATAGTGATTTTCAAAATCCAGATAAACCAGAATTAAAAAAAAGAGTTTGGAATTTTTCAGAGGAGGCTATTTTAAGGACAGGTATTGTATCAATAATTAAACAAACTGATTTCTCAATAGAAGTTTTTGTAATACCAATAGTGGATAGAGAAAAATCATGGAAAATGGATACCCTAAATTGTGACGGTATTCACCATGAGCAATTACATTTTAATATAACTGAGCTGTATGCACGAAAGTTAAGAAAAGAGTTAAAACAACTGATAGACAATGACGTATTAGATATTAATCCATATGAGAATTTAGTTGACAGCCTGAAAAATGAATTGGAGAATCAGCAATTTATGTATGATTATGAAACAATTACTGGTCATGTAAAGGAAAAACAAGGAGAATGGTTTACTAAGATTGAAGAACAGTTAAACGAATATGCGGAATTTTCAACGGATAGTATTGATATTCCTAATGAAATAATTACAACACTCCAAAAACGGAAATAGACCAACTGTGCTCTTCCCAAAGTAAAACCGGAAAATATTGTTGGGAAATTGCAACAACTATTCCATTAGGCATTTTTTAATAGTAGGCTATAAAATTTCCATGCATTAGAATTGAAGCAAAAATTCAGTACTTAAAAAACCACTTTTATTTTCATAAAAAAACAAAATTTTATTTAACTTTAAATACGTTCTTTGAATGAGTATGATTACGGCGCGAGGTTTTATGATCCGGCATTGGGGCGTTTTCTTTGCTCGGATCCAATTGCTGACGAATTTCCCTGGGTAAGTCCATATAATTACGCTGAGAATAGCCCTATTTCTAATATTGATCTTTATGGATTACAAGCTGTAGCTATTATTTATGGTGTTGCTGTTGGAGTTGAAGAACTAGTTGCACTAACGACTTCATATATTCTAGCAAGACAAGGTACAAAAGCAATACGAGATCATGTAGAAAATAATACTAATGAAGGTATTAAAGGAACGAATAAAAAGCAGAATCACTTAGAAGGGACTTCTACCTCAAGAGGAAATCCTCCTAATAATGGGTCTAGTGGACAAGGGAAACCAGACAATCCTCTAGAGAATTTAGATGGGGCAATAGGAACAACAGTTGGTTTATTAGTAGGTACAGCTTTGTCTTCCTCAGATCACGAACCCGTTAACAAAGTTACAGATTATGCAACTGGTGAAGAAGTTAGTGAAATGGAAGAGGCAATAGGTGAACACTTATCTGATTCAGAGCCAGATTATTGGAATAATGATTTAACTGATGCGCAAAGAGAAGGATATAATCAACAATATCAAGCGCAATGGCAACAATATCTACATAATAAGAAAAATGAAGATGAAGAACCAGAGGATCAATAGAATTAACAATATTTAAATATGTCAGTAAAATTATCTCAATATAAACTTATTATTGTTTTTGTATTTTGGACAGCTTTAATATTATACCTGCTGTTGAAAAACTTTTTCAGTAACGTTCCAGATTTATTACTCAATATCTTGATTATATTCTGTCTGTTAACAC
>JABMPH010000241.1 GCA_013203805.1 Bacteroidota bacterium
ATTTAAAGGGTGAGGATATTAATCCTGTTAACGCAGGAGAAATTGCCAGTGATCTAACCATGAGTCATAATGCATTTATGCAAAGGGGTGATGATCAAACCAACGATTGGTATAATTATACAGGTGTTACTATTACTTATAAGTTTGATTTGAGAAGTAAAAAGGGATGTAATAATGTTAGTTGGAAATAATTGTAATTTTTTTGATGAAGAGCTATAAGGATAAAATAAATATTGAAAAACTACCTAAGCACATTGCTATCATAATGGATGGTAACGGCAGGTGGGCGATTCAACATGGTCTTGATCGTGTAGGCGGTCATCACCAAGGTGTTGATTCTGTGAGAGATATTGCCGAAGCAGCTGCTAGTCTTGGGATTAAATATGTTACACTTTATACATTTTCAACCGAAAATTGGAGACGCCCAAAAGACGAGGTTGATGCATTGATGTCGTTATTCGTTGAAACAATTGTTAAAGAGCTTGATACATTAAATAAAAATAATATCAAACTTAACGCAATTGGCGACCTTAAAAGTTTGCCTGGCGAGAATTATTTAAAGCTCCTTGAAACAATGGAGAAGACATCAACAAATGACCGCATGACGTTAACATTGGCGTTAAGTTATAGTTCGCGTTGGGAGATTATTGATGCTGTTAAGAAAATAGGAAGCGACATTGAGATTGGTAAATTAGCAAGTGCTGATATAAGTGAAAAAATATTTGAAACATATTTGTCGACCCATAATATACCCGATCCCGAGTTATTAATCAGAACCAGTGGAGAATTGAGGATAAGTAACTACTTATTGTGGCAGATTGCATATTCTGAGTTATATTTTACTAATGTATTATGGCCCGATTTCCGGGAAGAAGAACTATATAAGGCGATAGTTGAATATCAGGAAAGAGAGCGGAGATTTGGGTTAACAAGTGAACAATTATTAAGCTAAGAATTTGTATGGTAAGAGCTGTTAGAAAAGAAGTATTTGGATTATTTATAGTAATTAGCATACTATTGTTTACTGGTGTTTCGCATGCCCAAATAAGCATTGGAAACGATTTGTCGAGAATTAGCTACGATACTCCAACCGAATACACAATAGGAGGAATTGAGGTAGAAGGAATAGAATATCTTGATAAAAATTTAATAATAATGCTTTCTGATCTGGAGATTGGTAAGCGTATTAAAGTTCCTGGTGATGATATTACAGGAGCAATTCGGAGGTTATGGGATCAGGGTCTTTTTGATAATATAAGCATTGTAGCTTCTGATATAAAAGCGAATAAAATCTTCTTGAAAATTATTCTCAAGGAGCGGCCAAGATTGAGTAAATTTTCTTTTGTAGGTATTAGAAAAACTGAGGCTGATGACATTCGCGAAAAAATAAACCTCACAAGAGGCGATGTAGTTACCGAGCACTTAATTATTCGAACAAAAAATATTATTAGAGATTTTTATGCAGATAAGGGTTTCCTTAATAGTGAGGTAGATATTAGTGAAGAAATAGATAAAAAAAACTCAAACTTTGTTGATCTTAAAATCACTATCAAGAAAAACAAAAAAGTTAAGATAAAAGAAATTAATATTATTGGCCTCAAAGAACTTTCTTATGAGTCAGTGAGAGCGGCAATGAAAGAAACCAAAGCACGTGGCGTTTTCAATCCATTGGATAGTCTTGGACCACTTGTTGTAAATGTTGCCACTGATGCTGTTTTACTTAAATTTAAAGATCTTAGTGAAGAGTTTGTTAGGTATTATAAAGAAAACATTAAGGTCAACATTTTTAAAGGATCGAAATATATTGAATCTAATTATGAAGAGGATCTTAACAATATCATTGCAAAATATAATAAGAAAGGTTATCGCGATGCACATATTGTTGCTGATTCTGTTTACAGACTGGATAATGAGAATTTAGCCATCGATATTTTTATTGATGAGGGAAATAAATACTACTTCCGTAATATTACTTGGGTAGGTAATAAGGTATACAGTTCAATGTTTTTAAGTTCAGTTTTGGGGATTCTACCAGGTGACGTTTATAATCTTGAACTATTGGAAACCAATCTTCAATACAACCCTGCCGGGTTCGATGTAAGTTCGCTTTACATGAACAATGGCTACCTGTTTTTTAATGCTACTCCGGTTGAAACTTATGTTGGTAATGATAGTATTGATTTGGAGATTAGAATATTTGAAGGCAAGCAGGCTCGGATTAGAAATGTAAGCGTAAAAGGAAATACAAAAACAAATGACCATGTTGTAATACGTGAGTTGCGTACACGACCAGGCCAGCTATTTAGCCGTGAAGATGTAATACGAACAACTCGTGAATTAGCAAACTTAAGGTACTTTAACCCTGAAACGATAACACCAAATATTAATCCCGATCCTGTTGATGGCACTGTTGATATTGAGTATGAAGTAGAGGAAACATCAGCCGATCAGGTAGAGCTTTCTGGTGGTTGGGGATATGGTAGAATTATAGGTACTCTTGGATTGAGTTTTAACAATTTCTCACTTAAAAATGTATTTAATGGTAAGGCATGGCGACCAATTCCTTCAGGTGATGGTCAGAAGGTGTCGCTCAGATTCCAAACTTATGGTAAAGATTATTTAAGTTGGAGTGTGTCGTTTACCGAGCCATGGTTAGGTGGACGTAAACCAAACGCACTAACAGTTTCATATTATCATTCAATTTATTCCAACGGTTTACCATCATACGACACTTTAAGATCATCCTTTATAATTGATGGGCTAAGCGTTGGTATTGGTAAGAGATTAACATGGCCCGATGACTTTTTTACCCTTTACCAAGGGATTAATCTACAATTATATAGATTACAGAATTATGCTACGATTTTTTATATCGGTGATGGCAATGGAACTTATAACAATTTCAACTACGAAATTATACTCGGCAGGAATTCAATTGATGCACCTATATATCCACGACGAGGTTCTGATATTTCACTTGGTCTTGAGTTAACTCCACCCTATTCGTTATTTAGTCCCGAAAAGGATTATTCCGAAATTGGCGATACCGAAAAATATAAATGGATCGAATACCATAAATGGAAGTTTAAAGCCTATTGGTATTTCGAACTTATGGAAAAACTTGTTCTGGCCACTAAAGTCAGGTTTGGTTATCTTGGATATTATAATAGTGATTTGGGTGTAACACCTTTCGAAAGATTTTATCTTGGAGGGGATGGACTATCCGGATCAAACAACTTCGATGGTCGTGAAATTGTAAGTATGCGTGGATATACTAACGAATCGATTACTCCTTACTTCTATCAAAATAAAAATATTGGGGGTACCATTTTCACACGATATACTTTGGAGTTAAGATATCCACTGTCGCTAAACCCAAGTTCAACAATATATGCTCTAACATTTCTTGAAGCAGGTAACTCATGGTTGGGTTCACAAGGTTTCGATCCGTTTGACATGAAAAGATCAGCAGGTTTTGGAGTTAGAGTATTTTTGCCAATGTTTGGTATGCTTGGTCTCGACTGGGCTTATGGGTTTGATCCCATTTATGGTATACCTTCAGCTGCAGGAAGTCATTTCCATTTCTCACTTAACCAGTCGCTGGATTAAAACTTTGGCAATGTTTTTGCATAGCTTTGATTAAACAAAAATATATACAGATGAAAAATACAGTTGTAAAATCAGTTTTCACTCTGCTAATTGCAGGATTATTATTTACAAGTTCCTCGGCCATAGGGCAACAGCAAAAATACGCATATGTTGATACTCAATATATTCTTGACAATATACCTGAGTTTCAAGATGCTCAGGATGAATTGGATGAATTTTCTAAGAAGTGGCAAAAGGAAATAGAAACCACTTATGCCAAAGTGAGTGAGATGTATCAAAAGTATCAGGCTGAATCAGTGCTACTACCTGAAGATATAAAACATAAGCGTGAAGCCGAAATAGTTACAAAAGAGAAAGAGGTTAAGGAACTTCAACGTACCTATTTCGGTGCTGAAGGAGAACTTTATAAAAAGCGTCAGGAATTAGTACAACCAATTCAGGAGAAAGTGTACAACGCAATCGAAAGTATTGCGGCCACAAATAATTATTCATTTGTTTTCGACAAAGCAGGCGGTATGACATTACTTTACGGAAATCCTAAATATGATATCAGTGATGATGTATTAGATGAGGTTGGTAACGTAATGCAAACTGTTAAACGTGACAGCCGTGCCAGAGGAGAAAAATAGTGCCCTATGGGTTGTTATTTTAGTAAAAATTCAATCAACTATCTTTCTAAAGCTTAGTAATTAAGCCCTCTAATTGTTAATATTTCTTAATAAATTAATACATACTTCTTAATTGTACATTGATTTCTATTTTTTGATTATGTTTGCAACCCTGAATTTGAATATTTTTAACCACATTATTAAATAACAGATGAAATCATTTAAAAAAGTAATTGCACTATTCTCTCTAGTTGTCTTACTATCGAGTCTTGGATTTGCACAAACCGGAGCTAAGTTTGGATACATTGATTCAAATGAAATACTGACTATGATGCCCGAAACCGATTCGCTTCAGAAAGAACTAAAAGCTTATGCTGATTATCTTGATGAGCAAATGTCGACAATGGCAATGGAATATCAATCAAAGGTTGGTGTATATCAAGATAATGTTGCTACTATGTCAGATTTAATTAGACAAACTAAAGAAAAAGAGATTACCGATCTTCAAAATCGTATCCAGGCATTTCAGCAATCAGCTGACCAAGATTTAGGAGCAAAACAAGCTGAACTTTTTAATCCATTAATTGAAAAAGTTAAACTTGCAATTACTGAAGTAGCTCGTGAAAACAATTATAATTACATTTTTGATGTTGGCACAGGAGCTCTTGTTTTTTATGAATCAGGTGATAACATTCTTCCATTGGTAAAAGCTAAGCTAGGAGTAAAATAGTTAGCTTTTTTAGTAAGAAATTATACCCCGATAGGTTAAGCCTTTCGGGGTTTTTTTGTACAATGGATATCTTTTTATATTTAAACTAATATCTTTGTGGTAGTTATTAAATGCAAAACATGATTAATCAATCGAGCACCAGCAAACAGGAGTATTTAGATATTGAAAAGGTGATTGCTGATAAAAGTCCCTTACTTGGAAAAACACTGCCGCGCTTTGTTATTAATTACCTTAAGCGAATTCTTCATGAAGATAAACTTAATTTGTTTCTAAGGAATCATCAGGATTTAATGGGAATTGATTTTATTGATGCAATATTAGGTGACATGAATACTAAGCTTGATATTGTTGGTCTTAAAAACATACCCAAAACCGATAGATGTGTCGTTGCTTCAAATCATCCTTTAGGGGGCTTGGATGGGATGGCTTTAATGTTAGCAGTATCAAAGGCTAGAATGGATATTTTGTTTCCGGTTAATGATATCCTCATGAATATTAAAAATCTTGAGCCGTTGTTTACTCCTATCAATAAGCACGGAGGTAAGGCAAATAATATACAGGTTGTAAACGAAACATTTGCTTCTGATAGTATTGTTTGTTATTTCCCTTTCGGACTTGTCTCAAGAAAGAAGAACGGTAAAATACAGGATCTTTTCTGGAGAAGGACTTTTATCAATAAAGCAAAGGATTATAAAAGAGATATAATACCAACTCACATCGATGGGAAAAACACAAATTTTTTCTATAACCTATCAAATTTCCGTAAGGCAATTGGGATAAAGGCTAATATTGAGATGTTATTTCTTGTTGATGAACTTTTTAAGCAGGAAAACGCCACATTAAAAATTACATTTGGCCCTGTAATTCCATATCAAACATTTGATGACAGATATACAAGTATGGAATGGGCTGAATTAGTTAGAGAATATTCTTATAAAGTTGGAGAAGGGCATACTGAACCTTTTCAGGTTCCGAAAAAGTAGCATTTATTGAGTTCTATTAAAGATTATGAACTTCAAGTATTATATTTGCAATAGAATAAATCTTCAATTACAAATTTTTTGTGACCAGCGAAAATAAAAATCATAGTCAAATGAAAACAATTATCCCACCCGTAGATAAAAAAATATTGGAAAACGAATTAAGGAACACAGGTATATTACGCAATACTAATAATGGTAATAATGAAATTTACCTTGTTAGTGATAGTGTAGCCCCAAGTGTTATTCGTGAGATAGGCAGACTAAGAGAAGTTACTTTTCGTGATGCCGGAGGAGGTACAGGTAAGGAGATTGACCTCGATTCGTACGATGTTGGAAAGCATGCGTTTAAGCAACTTGTGCTTTGGGATCCGCAAGAAAAGGAAGTTATTGGGGGTTATCGCTTCATTCATTGTAAGGATTTGGAGATAACTAAAGATGGTGAAGTTAAATCCCCAACGGCAAGTTTATTTAGATATTCCGATACTTTTATTAGGGATTATTTTCCATTTACCATTGAATTAGGACGTTCGTTTGTTCAACCAATGTATCAGCCTACATTTAATTTAAGGCGAGGAATGTATGCCCTTGATAATCTTTGGGATGGCATTGGGGCTGTTATAGTTGATAGTCAGGATACTAAGTATATGTTTGGAAAGGTTACTATGTATACTCATTTTGATTCATTGGCCCGTGATATGATACTATTCTTCCTTAAAAAGTACTTTCCCGATAATGAGAATTTAATTTACCCAATTGAACCATTATTAATTGAAACTTCGGAGAAAATACTTGATAATATTTTTACAGGATGCAATTACGATGAAGATTATAGAACGCTGATTCAAAAGGTGCGCAAACTTGGCGAAAATGTTCCCCCACTCGTTAATGCCTACATGAATTTGTCGGCTACAATGAAAACATTTGGAACCGCAGTTAACCATCACTTTGGAGATGTTGAAGAAACGGGGATCCTTGTTACAGTTAAAGATATTTTTCCAGGTAAAAAGGATAGGCATTTAACATCCTATAAAAAGTCAAATATCGAAAACCCAACCAACGAAAAACCAAATCATGAAAATTAATCAGGCAGATTTTACCATTAGCTCAACGGATGTAAATAAATGTCCTGATCCAAACAAACCCGAATACGCATTTATTGGACGATCAAACGTAGGTAAGTCGTCATTAATCAATATGTTGACAAGTAGAAAAAATCTTGCTAAAATTTCATCTACTCCGGGTAAAACAATGTTAATCAATCACTTTATTATAAACAAAGAGTGGTTTCTTGTTGATTTACCAGGATATGGATTTGCGAAACGATCAAAATCGGAGCGCTTGAAATGGGAGAAGATGATAAAAAAGTATATACTGAATCGAACAAGTATGCTTACTTTATTTGTCCTTGTTGATATGCGCATAGCTCCTCAACAAATAGATTTGGATTTTATTGAATGGCTTGGAGTATCAAATATCCCCTTTGTAATAACATTTACAAAGGCTGATAAACTTAAAATAAATCAAGTAACAACCAACCTTAGTAATTACAGGAAAAAATTAAGTGAAGCCTGGGAAGAGTTGCCGCAAATGATAGTTACATCTTCATCCACCGAATTAGGGCGTGATGTGTTACTCGATTATATTGAAACTACCAACAAGGTATTTGAGCTATAGAAAAACTAAATCTATCAAATAATTTCAAATAGAATTTGGTTTTTTGATACAATATCTCCTTTCTTAACTGTTAGTTTTACTTCACCATCCATTGGAGCTATAACGCTGTTCATCATCTTCATAGCTTCAAGGATCAGGACTATATCACCCTCTTTAACCTTGCGTTTATTTTTAATTAAGATTTCGAGAATAGTACCAGGAATAAAAGCACGAATCAAATTAGGATTATTCTCCTCATACTTTTTTCGTTGCTTGAATTTCTCTGTTAGAATAGTTTTATATTTTACTCCATCAATATCAATCAAGCTATACTGTAGTTTATTTTCTTCTTTTGCCATGATATGCCTTTTTAAAATGGTGGAACACCATGTTTTTTATAAGGGAGCTGCACTTTTTTGTCCTTAGAAATATCAAGAGAGTGAATTAACATTTTCCTTGTTTCATTGGGTTCAATAACTGCATCAACATAACCATAAGCTGCAGCAACATAAGGGTTTGCAAATTTTGATTTATATTCCGCAACTTTTTCCTTGCGCATTTCATCAGGATTATCAGCCGACATAATTTCCTTACGGAAAATAATGTTCGAAGCACCTTCGGGGCCCATAACAGCAATTTCTGCAGTTGGCCATGCAAATACAAAATCAGCACGTAAATGATGTGAGCACATTGCAATGTAACCCCCGCCGTAAGCCTTACGCGTAATTAATGTAATCTTAGGAACAGTGGCTTCCGAATATGCATAAAGTAATTTAGCTCCATGACGTATTACACCAGCATGTTCCTGGTCTACGCCAGGTAAGTAACCAGGCAAATCAACAAGTGTTACTAGTGGAATATTAAAAGAGTCGCAATAACGAACAAATCGTGCAGCTTTATCGGATGAGTCAACATCAAGTACGCCAGCAAGGTAAAGAGGTTGATTTGCAACTATACCTACAGTTTCACCATTAATCCTTGCAAATCCAATTGTAATATTTTTTGCGAATAGCTCCATGATTTCAAAAAAATCAGAATCATCAACTATTGCCTTTATCAAATCTCTTACATCGTAGGGTAGTTTTGCATTTGCCGGCATTACATTATCAATCTTATAGCGCCTTATTTTTGGTGATTTCTTAGGGAAATTCTTTGCTTTCTTAGTATTATTCCATGGAATATAACTAACGAGCTGTTTTATCTGGCTAAAGCATTCTTCTTCGCTTTCGGCATAAAAGTGTGCATTGCCGGTTTCTTCACAATGAACCCTTGCACCACCAAGTGCTTCCATCGATATTTCCTCGCCCAATACAGTTTTTATAACTTCAGGTCCGGTAATAAACATTTTAGTTATCTTCTCAACCGTGAAAACAAAGTCAGTTAGCGCGGGTGAATAAACTGCACCACCAGCACATGGACCTAGTATTACTGATATTTGAGGTATAACTCCTGATGCAAGTGTGTTGCGAAAAAATATCTCTCCATAACCTGCAAGTGAGTTTACTCCCTCTTGGATACGTGCACCACCTGAATCATTAATTCCGATTAAAGGAACTTTTAGTTTCAGTGCATGATCCATTATTTTTGTAATCTTCTTTGCATGCATCCATCCCAACGATCCTCCGGCAACGGTAAAATCCTGTGCATAAATACAAACCGGATTTCCACTGATAGATCCTGTTCCGGTGATTACTCCATCACCAGGCAAATACTTCTTATTCATGTCAAAATCCTTTGCAGCATGTTCTACAAATAAATCATACTCATGAAAAGACTTTGGGTCGAGAAGAGCAATAATTCTCTCTCGTGCAGTAAGTTTACCAATGGCTTTTTGCTTTCCTATCGCAACATCACCACCGCCTTTTAAAGCTGTGCGCATGCGTTTTTTTAAATCTATCGATTTTTCTTTGATGCCCATATCTTATAGTTTTGGGTGAACAAAAAAAGAGATAAGTTAACCCAAATCTGGCCTTTTTCCATTAAGGAAAACTTATCTCTAAGGGTGCAAAAGTATATCAAAATAATAATAAAGCAAGTTTTTTTCTTTCCTATAGTATGATTATTATGATTAACTTTGTGGAAATCAATTGATAGGGAGTATGAATGTTGAAGAAATAAGAATGTATTGCATTATGAAAAAAGGAGTGTCAGAGAGCTTCCCTTTCGATGATACAACATTGGTGTTTAAGGTTATAGATAAGATGTTTGCTTTAATAAATCTTGATGAGAATCATAGTGTGAATTTAAAATGTGATCCTGAAAAAGCAATAATGTTGCGCGAACATTACGATTTTGTATTGCCGGGATACCATATGAATAAAAAACATTGGAATACCATAATTCTTGATGAAAGAATTTCGGGGAGCTTACTAATAGAGTGGATTAATGATTCGTATAATTTAGTTGTGGATAAATTGCCAAAGAAAATTAGAGAGGGGCTGACAGGTTAACCCATCAATTTATTTTCAATTAAAAAGGCTGGTGAAATCGATTACATCGAAATTTTCAAGTGCAGAGTAGGAGTAAATGGAAGGGCTTCAGTATAAATATTAATATCGTTGATTTGGTTTGATGGGATTTTTTCAAATGAAGAGTATTTTGAATTCTTTGCATTTAGTACGTTAAGGATAGAAATGCCTACTTCTCCTTGAACCTTCCTGTCAAGGAATTTATAAATAATTGAAGCGTCCCATCGACTATATTTTTTATCAGACCCTTCATTGTATTGTTGTGATCCATTTCCATATGGAAATCCAGAACCACATACATAATTTGTTGAGAAATATACAGGGTCGAAATTTAGCATTGCGGCAAGCTTAATCTCGTGTCGCTGGTCTTGAGGGGCTCTTCTTCTTTCCTCTAAATTGAAATAAGTAAAGTGTTCAATAGTTTTACTTAACGAGTATGCAATCCACGCCGAGTGTTTTGATAAATCTTTTTTGATCAAAATATCCATTCCATAGCTTTCAGCCTTGCCGTAGAAAATATCTTTTATATTACTATCTAAAATATTAACAAATCTGCTTAATCCGGTTGTGTTTTTGTAATATCCTTCAACACTAAAAGTGAAATTATGGGGATGATATGATGTGCCAAGTACATAATGTGTCGCGTTTAACACAGGAATAACATCATTGTTGCTTAACGACCACAAGTATTTGAAATTACCAAGATCGTCAACTACAGTTGTTAATGCTATAAACTGATTGTAGATTCCAAATGCTGCATTAATTTTCCAATAATCAGCTAATTTAAAAGTTGCTGAAAATCGAGGCTCAAAATATATCTTCTGTAAATAGAAAGCATGGGTCAACCGAAATCCAGCTTTTAAATTTAAGTTTTTAAAGATTGAAATATTGTCTTGAGCAAAGATACTGGCAATGCCACCGGTTGAATGGAAGTACGCCATTTTTGTATTAAATGAATATTCTTCCAGTTTAACGGAGTTGTATGTTAGGTCAATACCACTTTCAAAAGTATGCGTCTGATTTATCGTTATCGAATTACTGTTTTCAATCTTATATTCTCCCAGCTTATTAGTGCTATTATCATCAGACTTATATTCTATATCTCCGCCTGAAATCGTGGTAAACTTGGAATTGTTAGCATATGAATTGTTAAATCCCGAATAACTAAATCTTATTTTTGAAGTGTTCCCTTTTTCCCAATTATGTCCATAAAAAATTGATCCACCAATTTGAGTGTTTTCATCCTTGGTTTTTTTATCGTACAATCTATTATTAACAAGTTCATCAATTATATATGAAAATTTATCATCTCCGGCATGTAGACTTATGTAAAAATTATCTTTTTCGTTAATTCGAGTGGAATATTTAATATTTGCATCTCTAAAAGTATAATCAGGCACAACGGTAATATCAACATCAGTTGTTGAATCAGGATTTATGTTTGGTGATATTATTGCTGACATATCAGATGGATTGTATAAATTATAATATGTATTCCGGAATGCCAATATTAAGGATCCTTTTTTTGCAATAGGAATCTCGACCATGGCATTTATTGTCATGTTGTTAATGCTGAAAGTAAAAGAAGGAGATTGTGTATTGCCATTTTTTCCAATTATATCAACAATACCACCAATTCTACCTCCATAACTTGCATCATATCCACCCTTGTGAATCTCAATATCTTTTGCCATAAAAGGATTGAAAGAGCTAATGTTATCGTTAAAGTTTTTAAGCCCGTATGCTGTGAAGCCATCAAACATTACTTTGCTATGACCAGCATATCCTCCCCAAATTATTAATTCACTGGTTTGTTCGCCAGATGCAAGTATGCCGGGCATTAATCGGATAAGGTTAAACACAGAGTTGTCGCCATACCCGGGTAAAAAATGTGCTATTTTATGATTAAGTTTCATTAGTCCGGGTTGGTTACCGATTTGAGTGGTTTTTTCGACTATTTTATCAGATATAACAATTTCGGATAGGCCAATACTGGAGGGTGTTAGAGCAAAATTATGAATGTGATTAATTTCCAAAACAGTATCTATGATATAGTATCCTAAATAGGAAACCTTAATATGTAATAAACTATCGTAACCAGCCAGAACAACGGAATAATTTCCACTTAAATCAGAAATAGATGGCCAGCCGTTTATAATTATGTGAGAATAGGGGAGCGATTCATCTGAATATAAATCGTAAATCCGTCCTGAAACAGTTAAAGTTTCGTTTGGTCTTGATTCTACAGGGTAAATAACCCAAACATCTTCAATTAATTCAAATGCAAGTGATGAACTATCAAGGAGTTGTGTAAGAGCTTTTTCAATTGATGGAAAACTTCTTTGTTCGGTTATTGTATATCTTGATAGGCTATTATCATCAAACGAAATATTAACATTATTTGAATCAATAATGCTTATCAGCACTTGATTAAGCGGAGTATTGATGGCATTAATCTTAATTTCTTGTGCTGAAGAAAAATAGAATGAAAGCAGGAGAAATATAAATATTAATGATGTTTTCGCTTTTACTTTCAATTTTTAATAATATGGTATTTATTATCTGATAATACTACATACGTAAGACCATATGGTTTACATAATAATACTAGCACATCTTCAACAGATTTATGCTTTGAGAAAAACCCTGTGTACCTGTAGTTAAGCCCGGTACTCGAAGTTATAGTAATATTATAATGGTCTTCAATATCAATAATTACTTTCGAAAGAGGAACGGAACTATAATCAAACATATTGTTTTCATCTATCAACAAATCACTCTCTGCTGTATATTTTGAGACCTTAATTTCTCCACTTGGAGTAATTTCGGCACTATAATCAGGACTAAGAATAACCGATCGTTCATGTGCTGAAACCACCTTAACTTTTCCTGTAAAACAGGCTACCTTATATTCATAATTACTTGCAAAAATGTTAAAGCTTGTGCCAAGTACTATTGTGCTTCCGCGAGGTGATGATACTTTAAATTCATTTCCTTTTTTCACATCAAAAAAAGCTTCTCCCGTTAATACTATTCTTCTGGAAAACTTCCACCACAAAGGATAATATGTTATTGTTGAATTTGATTGCATTGATACGGTTGATCCGTCGGGAAGATTTACAGTGAGTTGTTTCCCATCAGGGCAATAGTTTGAAGAACTGTAGAATCTAAGCATTAATGTAGTACCCAACAGTAATACTATAGCAGCGGCAATAGCATAAAAAATTCTCAGTTGTAATGATGTGGTTTTTCGTAATTCTGAACTCGTTTCTTGTGGGTTATCAATTTTTGATATAATATCATTCCATACATCAGCCTTTGATTTTTCATACTTAGTCTCGGCTGAAGAAAAGAAATCTTCCTCAATGTAGTTCTTGTTATGTAAGTTCTTGTTGTTCATGTTAGTAATTAAGCTCCTTTCTTAAATATGAGAGAGCATTTTTCATTCTTTTTTCAACAGCCTTTGTGCTTATTCCAGTTGCAGCAGCTATTTCATGGTATTTCAGATTGTCCATTCTGCTCATCAAAAATACAGTTCTTTGTTTTTCAGGCAATTCACCTAGAGCCTGATTATATCTATTTTTCAATTCGATAAATTGCATAGTATCAGCGGGCGATTGAGAATCAAATCTTGGCTGGATATTGAGCTTGAAATTAGAAGCAACCTTTTGTTTTCTATAGTTGCTAACTAATAAATCTCCCGAAATCTTGATTAGCAACCCTACCACATTGTTATTATATGGGTCGATTTGCTTTTCCCAGATTCTTAAGAATGCATCCTGAGCAATATCAGTTGCAAGTTCAGTATCACCTGATCGATAATAAATGTAATTTCTCACAGTATCAAAATGATTGTCAAAAATTTCTTTAAAAAACTGCCGTGTCAATGAAATGTTTTTTTTTGATTAGCGTAAAAATACTACATATTTTCTGTTTTAGTTTTTTATTAATTAGTGAATAGGTTATTATTAAATATTATTATTCTGTCCAGTTTGTTATCAAATCAATAAATTCTTTCCTGTAATCGTTAGGGTCAAATGTTGTTGAGCTATTCCCTAGTTCAAGCACTAACTGTTTTGAAGCTGTACCCTTGTATTCAGATTGTTTCATCATTAATCCAAATCCTCCTATTGCAGCAGCAAACCTCATGTTCTCAGTTGACTCATAAATATCTCTCGGAATATTGCCAATCTCGTGAGTTAACAATCTGCTTTGGGTTTCGTTAGGTTTCTTATAGCGAAAATCGAATTGTGCATACTTTTCAATATTTAGAGTATCAAATAATACAAGCTCGTAAATAGCAGTTATGGTTTGTGATGAACCTATTTCACCAGCATCTATCGTGTCATTATCAAAATCTTCATTATTCAAACTACGATTTTCGTAACCAATAAGACGATAAGAATCAACCATATTTGCGTTAAATGTAATCTGAATTTTGGAGTCTTTTGCAACAGTATGAAATTTCTCAAATTCATACATAAATACTTTCTGAATTTGTTTTGCATTGTCGATATATTCATAATTTCCATTTCCTTTGTTGGCTATTTGTTCCATCATATAATCATTGAGATTCCCACCACCAACTCCAAGCACCGTTAAGTAAATACCCGACTCTCTTTTTTCTTCAATCAACTCTATTAATTCATCTGTTGATGAAGGGCCAACATTAAAGTCTCCATCAGATCCTAATATCACTCTATTATTTCCATCCGGGATAAAATTCTCTTGGGCTATCTCGTAGGCTGTTGAAATCCCTGCTGCCCCAGCGGTTGAACCTCCTGCACCTAATTGATCAATGGCTTCCTTTATTTTCGATTTTTCATCTCCATATGTTGAAGGAAGCAATACACCCGCTTCTCCTGCATAAGTAACTATCGCAATTCTATCTTGATCCTTTAGTTTGTCGACCATGGTACTAAATCCGGTTTTTAATATTCCTAATTTATCCGGTGAGTTCATTGAACCTGAAACATCAATTAAAAATACATAATTTGAATTTGGAAGTTCGCTTTCCGGAATAGTTTTTCCCTTCATGCCAATTCTCATCAAAAAATGTTCAGTATTCCACGGACATCTTGAAAGCTCTGACTCCAATGAAACATTTTCACCAGCTTCAGGTTCTTTATAGTCGAAGGTGAAATAATTAATATATTCCTCAATTCTTACCGAGGCCTTTGGTGGTGTTTGACCTAAATATAAGAACCTTCTCATATTAGCATATGAACCACCATCAGCATCTACGGAGAATGTTGAGATTGGTTGGTCAGTTACTTTCATAAAAGGATTTTCTTCATAATCCTTGTATTTTTCATTATATACTTCAGGAAGGGGTTCAATATTCGCATAAAATCCGCTATCTTTTGTACAACTGGTAGTTACTAGAATTATTATTGCAAAGAAAAGTAAACTTGTTTTCATGATTGTTTATATTAGGGATTATCAAATCATAATAATCATAACAATATTTGCAAGGATTATTATGACTTATTTGTTCAGTTTTAATTTAGAAATATTGTGTAAGTAATGCCATTTACGAGTACAGTAGCAATGTTGTCACATTCACCATTACCCCAGTCAACAATTCTTAGAGCTAGCCCTTCGGGTTGTATCTCCATTGTACCTGAAACAATCCAGCGGCACCCAATTTCCACACGTAATGGGTTAATTATCTCTCTGGTCCATGTTTGCCCATTTGGTCTTATACCGGAAGCAGATCCTGTGAGTAAATACACATCATCAAGGGGATTCCAAGTGGTGTATCCTTCAACCCATTCTCTAACTTTTGAAGTGCTCCAGCTTAATGTTCCACCGCCATTAGCAAGCACTATTACCCCCACAACTTCAATGTTGAAGTATGGATGACCATCTCCATTAAAGCCCATGTTAGTAACTACTTTGGTTCCATCAACCTGGTTGTCGTTCACAAAATAATTGTCAAAACCATATGTAATAACTGTACCTGGCCACCAGTATCTGCCATTAAATGTTACTAATATTTTTCCTCTTCTCATTCTGCCATCTATACATAAGCAATTTTCTTCGCCAAAATCAACAGTAAGTAACCGTGGGAATACGGTTGTGTCGAGAGTTACTGTTGCACAACCCGACAAATATAGGTTTTCGTTTGTGGCTTTGAGACCATCACCACCATTATTGTATGCTTCGTTGGCGATATTGGTTACGTCTTCATATATGCTTTCTGCAAAAGCATCATCCGTTGATACCGATGTGTCGGCGGCAAGATCTTGGACGTCTTTTGAACATGATGTTGAGAGTGAAGCAATCCCTAAGATCATTGATAATACGATAATTAATTTTAATCTTTTCATGATATTATTTTTTAGTTAGGATTCTGTTTTACTATTATACCGAAGTATACACAGTTTACCCTACAATAAAAATAATATTTTTTTGAAATATTCGTTTGCCGCTTCATCGGAAATTCAAATTGGGAAGAGCCAGAGATTATTAATACGAATGAATAATAATCAGCTAGAATGGCCCAAGTCACTCCTGCGCGCAAAACCTTATTGGAAGACTTGAACCAGAATGGGTTAAAAATGAAAATATGTTAGATATTGAAGCTAACCTATATGCCTAAAGTGTAGACATAATAGTTTAAGAGTTGAGCTAATTAAATAAAGCTGTTTAATGCCTTAACTAAAACTGCTTTGGATTTAACACCAACCAGCTGTTTAACAATTTTGCCGTTCTTAAAAATAATTATTGTAGGAATACTTCTTACTCCAAATTCGGCAGCAGCTCTTTTGTTTTGATCAATATTGATTTTACATATGGCAGCCTTGTCGGCCATTTCATTGGCAACATCACTAATGATAGGTCCCTGTACTTTACAAGGCATGCACCATGGAGCCCAAAAATCAATCAGTGTTACTCCTGTTTTAATCTGCTTTTTGTAACTCGAATCGGTTAAGATTATTAAGTTTGGACTATCAACTGCTTTGCTGTCCATATTTTTAATCATACTATATCTCTTATAAAAAGATATAATTAAAAGTGCAACTAGTATAATTGCAGGTATCCACCAATAACTCATTTTGTATGTTTTTTGATTTGATTTATTAAATATTGTTTGTTTTCTATCCCATTCATTTGTAATATCTTTTCGCCATTCTTAAGTAAAATTAGGTGAGGTATATTTCTAACTCCGAATTTGTCTGCAAGAAACCTATTATCTGCCACATCAATTCTACCAACTTTAACATCATTAGAAAACATATTTGCAATTTCTATGTATATGCTTTCCTGTGCTTTACATGCACTACATGAGTTAGTGTAAAAATAAAGCAATACAAATCCATCAACAATGTGCTTTTCCAAATTAAGAAAATTTATGTTGATAATTTGTGTGTTATCCATTAAGTTGGCAAAGATACATATTTAACTACCTAGATGTATAAACCCATTACTAAATCTACAACTATTAAAAAAATATACTTATATTTGTACTTTATTCAATATGTATGAACATATGCACATATCAAGTCAAATTTATTAAACTAAGAAATCATGAAAAAAATCTCTACACTATTTGAAAGTTTCTATAACAAAGCCTCATTGATCAAGGGTCTTGTTATTGTATTTTTATTTTCATCTTTATTTTTTGTTGGCTGCTATGAGTGGCGCAACATAATACAACCCGACTCAGCAACCATCAATAGTTATTTTGATGTATTTGTTAGTGCTCAGGATGATGGTAATCCTGATAACGACTGGACAAATGAAGATTTAGTTGATTACGGTTTGTTTGGGGTAATGTTACCTGATGGTTGGACTGTTCAGGATAGCATTCCGTTTACAATTGTTTGCACTAACCCTGAGTATACCAATTCCGGTGTCTTACTTTATAGTGCTTCACGTTCTCAAACTTTGGAGGATTCAATCCCATCTCCTGCTGGTTATTATTGGTGGGGAGCTGCAACAAGTGCCGAGGCATCAATGGTATTTTTCGATAGCCTTTCATTTTCACCACGTATTTATACTGGAAGTCAGCCAGGCGATTATTTCTTAAGATATGCAATTGGTGATGTAGATTATTGGGATCGTAATCCAGCAGATGATATAAGCGATCCAATCCCAATTACACTTATTGATAATACAGGAGTTGACGAATTATTATCAAATTCAAATGTCAGTCTTTATCCAAATCCGGCTGCCAATATGCTGAATATTAAGTTTGAAGATTATAGTAGTGAATTAATTGAAATGCAGATTATAGATGTTACCGGTAAAGTTGTTGTCAGCGAGCAGCTAACTAACAACCACTCAGTCACAAGTTTAGAAGGGCTTTCTGAAGGAGTATATTTTGTGAAACTTACAAACGGACAAACATCTCAATCACATAAAATACTTGTTAAATAAAATACTGGTACTTTTACATTGGAGTCAACTTATTTTTATATAGTTGACTCCTTTATTTTTATATCCATGATTCATAAACATCTCAGGTTATTTGCAATTTTATTTTTTCAGGTTTGCATAGTTAGTTCGTCCATTGCCCAGGGTATTCCCGATTCAACATTTAACACTTTACTACGAACAGAAAATGGTGGATGGGTGGCAGGTGATGCGACTTACTCTTTGGAATTGCCCGATGGTCGCACCCTTTGGTTGTTTGGAGATAGTTTTATTGGCACCGTAAATCCCGATAGTTCCCTTGCTCCCGGAGCATCCATGATTAGAAACTGTGCAGTACTCCAATCAGGCGACACAATGACTGCATTGTATCAGGGTACATTTAATGATCCCATTGATTTTGTGGAGACCAACACGCCCGATTCGACATGGTACTGGCCAGAGCACGGAATAGTTGAGGACGATACCCTTAAAATTGTATTTTCTGAATTTGGCACGAATGGAGGAACCTCGGGATGGAATTTTGAATATCGAAATGCTTATGTTGTAAGTTTTACATATCCCGAGATCGAATTTGTCGAACAGATACAATTACCATATTTTGAACTAAATGGTGTAATGTACGGCGACCGTATTATGAATTTTGACGATTATACATACATATATGGTCGTAAAGAAGAAAACCCCAGTAATAACATACCGAGTGTACATTTAGCCCGCTCCAATGTTGGAGATTTATTGGGAGATTGGGAGTTTTATGATGGAAATAATTGGTTTGCAGAACCAGAAGTATCAAAAAAATTAACTGATCATCCGGTTTCACAACAATTTGGAGTGTTTCAGCATCAGGATAAATTTGTTATGATTACCCAAGAAATATGGTTGGGAACAAAAATATATTCACTCGTAGCTAACCAGCCTGAAGGCCCATGGAGTAATGTAACTGTGCTTTATGAAACTCCATATCCTTTCCCAGATATGCTAACATATAATGCCTATCCGCATCCACAATTTGATGAAAATAATGAGTTATTAATATCCTATAATTCCAATGGTGATTTTTGGCAATTATTCAATAATATTGAGTTGTATCGACCAAACTTTTTTAGGATTCCATACACAACTATTCATCCATCTTTTACTCCAACTAATGTTTCGCAAATAGCCGATTCAGATTTGCTCGAGCTGAAGTGTTATCCAAATCCCGCTCATGGGATGATTACGTTCTCATTTACATTACAAGAGAATAATTATATTGATATTCAAATACATAACCTCCAAGGGGTTAATGTTATGACAAAGTCAGTGGGTAGACTGACAAAAGGAATTCATAGAATTGAAGTTGAAATGAATGAACTTGCTGCTGGAGCCTATGTTTATCATATACTGGATACAAAGGGTGTGTTTTTAACTAATTAAATTATTTTTGCTCACTTGTTTTATTAATCATCATATGAGGTTTTCAATTGATCATAAAAGTCCAATTCCTTTACACGCACAGGTTGAAGAACTGGTGCGCGAAATGATCAAGTCTCCTGTGTATCAGGATAAAGCTTTTTTGCCGAATGAGATGGGATTGGCAAAGCAACTTGGAATATCCCGTAATACTGTGAGGCAGGCTCTTAATAAACTCGTGTATGAAGGATTACTAGTAAGAAAAAAAGGCGTTGGTACACGTGTAGCCGATCAGAATGTAAGTACAAGGGCTCAGAATTGGCTTAGTTTTTCGCAGGAAATGAAGGCAAGTGGAATAGAAATAATTAATTTCGATTTGAAAGTTTCATGGGTTGAAGCCGATGAAAAAACCTCATTGTTTTTTGAGATTCCAATTGGAAAAAAGATTTTCAAACTTGAAAGACTACGAGGCGGAAATAAACATCCATTTGTTTATTTTGTATCTTATTTTCATCCACGTATTGGTATTACCGGAAAGGAAGATTTCACACGTCCCCTTTATGAGATTCTTGAAAAAGAGCACTCGGTTGTAGTTAAATTGTCGAAGGAAGAAATTAGTTCAAGACTTGCAGGTGAAGAAATAGGAAAAATACTTGATATCGATCCTTCGAGGCCTATACTCAAACGAAAGAGATTCGTTTTTGATCCTGGCGGTAGACCGGTTGAATATAACTTGGGTTATTATCGGGCTGATAGTTTTACCTACACCATCGAAAGCGAACGAGAATTATAGTCCCTACTCAACTAACTTTGAAAAAAATTCAAAATGTGAATCTATTGAAGATCTCCAATAATTGGTGTTATGGCCTCCCGGACTTTCAATAAATTTTACACTAATATTATTTTCCTTACAAGATCTAATAAACTCTACATTAAGATCATAAAATGGGTCTTCAGTACCACAGCTTACAATAAACTCTTTATTAGATGAGCTAAGTTTTTCCATATTTCCAATCACTGAATAATTATATGATAATTCGTCATCATTTTCCGAGTCTTCAAGATCAAGTATCCTACTGATTCCATAATACTTTGTCCAATCGGTTAAATCAAGAACCCCACTCAGGCTCCCAGCACTTTTAAAATACAAGGGATTCATTTCAAATAAATAAATGGCTCCATGGCCACCCATGCTTAAACCGGTTATAAACACATTATCCTTTTGAGCGTTAAACTTTTCAGTGATAGTTGGGATTAACTCCAATTTAAAAAAACTACTAAATTGATTTTCTGATTTTACAGGACTATCAATATACCAGGAGTCATAAAGTCCATCGGGGCAAATAATAATAAACCCATAATTATCTGCATATTCTTGACAGTCGATTATATTATTCCATTGTTTATGATTTCCGCTCCAACCATGAAGTAAATAAACCAGAGGAAAAGTATCATGATCTGAAGCATTCGCTGGTGAAAATACCCATACTGTATCAGGTTTATTCAAATAATCCGATTGTAATACTAATTGTGTTTGTGCAGAAATTTGAAAAGATAATACTAAGAAGAATATTGAAATAATAATAGGTTTCATTTTATGTTATTTGTTTTCCAGAATAAAATCAATCGGAACCCTGATAAATACTGGACGGTATTTACTGGCATCCTGAAAAAGATCATCTAAATTAAAGCTATTCACACAATAGGATATCAGGAGCTCATTATTTTCGGTAAAATGAGGATGAGCAACGGGATTATAAGCGAAAAGATCTTTAACCTTTACTAATGGTTGTAGTTTATAGAGTTCCTTTTTGTTGCCCCAGCCAGTATATGGCAACTCGCTGGTTGCAGAATACAAACTGCTTTCCAAAAAATCGCCCGATTGTGTTAATAATACATATTTGTTATCCAATTTTATAACACTAAACTGTTCCGATCCTTTGAAATCTGCCATGGGTTTAGCTAAACGTGAATCATTCACCCAACTATTTCCTGTGTAAAACTCCCATGGCTCAGTTACCTTTCCTTTGGGAGTGCGAGCAACGTAAGGGTATTTATCACCAGCACCATAAATGTAAGTGTAATCAGGAGCTTCATCA
>JABMPH010000242.1 GCA_013203805.1 Bacteroidota bacterium
CTTCATACACCAAACGTTACCCATCATTTGTGACATCATTTCAGTATTGAAAAAGAAACTCAAATACAAATCTAATGTTAGACATAATTGACATAAATTCATCAGCAGAGAACTTATCTGAAATTGCAGAGATTAAAGAAAGTTTTAGGACTCAACTAAAGAATGTAAAACATGGGACTGTATTAATTATAAATAATTTTCCTGCACATGAATTAGTTGATTATCTAATAATTATTAACATTGAAAAGGAATACAGTAATAATTATCACAGGATATTTACAGATCAGGGTAAGTATTATTTAGATAATGCAGTTTGTGCAATTATAAAATATCAAGAGTATAATATTACAAATGTTGATGAGAAAAATATTTATTGCGGTGAATCAAGTTTTGATTATTGCGATGCAAACAAAACCTTTAATAATGACTTAAAGACATTCTTTAAAAATTACAATGACATTTGGTGCCATACAATATTTAATGTCTCAACTAAAGAGGATATTTCACATCATAGTCCAGAAATAATTATTAATCAAAAAATTAATGCTGAGAGAATTATTGCCTCTGTTTCATCTCAACAAACAAGGGAATATCCAAAAATAACTCATATTAGAGCATTTACACCCAATGTATCCAATCAATTTGACACAGAAATCATTCAAAAATTTGCTGAAAATATTATCAGTAGTTCAAGTGAAAAATTTGAATATGGAATTCTCACAAAGAAAAAACTTGAATTAATTGCAAATAGAAAAAATAAAATTATTGATAATATACATGAACATATAGGTAGTTCTATCAATATAATTTCAGGTAAAGCGGGGACAGGAAAAACAATTTATCTAGCAAAATCAATATATAGACTAATAGGAGAAAATCACAGAGCGAGATTTTTGACTTTTAATCATTTACTAATTAAAGATATTAAGGTTCTTTTCAGAGGATATGGAAGTTATAATGTTTCAAACTTTTCTTCATCTACCCTGCATCAATATTTTTATAAACTTACTAAAGTAATGGGCATAGATTTATTGTTCAGTGAAAGAAGAATTAATGAACTTATAGATGTATGCTCCATAAGGTTTGATAAGTTTAAACCTACTTTTGATTTAATAAAGAACAGAGAACACTTCTCAGAACATTTTCTAATAGAGGATATTCAAAGAAGAGAAAAAGATAAAAGTGACTACCCAGAATTCAGGGAAATCGCAATATATTTTAAGAGCATTAGGGATTTAAGAGATTGGCATAAAATCAAAGACAAATACCTTGTAAATAAACGTGAAATTCTGCAAATGCATATTGGAACAAAGGTTTTCGTAGAAGATTACCCAAAAATTCTAGAAACCCTATATTTGTCTATTACAGACACATCCAAATTCTATAATGACTTTAATATCTCAAACAGATATGAACTTTTGTCTTTTATTTATGATGTAGATAAATTAACTCCAGAAAAAAATATACCCTATGAAAATGTAGAAAAACAAGTTAAGAAATTGAAAAGAAGTGCCAATTGGAGTATCATATTTGTTGATGAAGCCCAGGACTGTGAACAGTATGAAAAGGAGATTCTTTTTGAATTAAGAGGCTCTGAAAATATTGTTATTGCGAGTGGTGGTAAGGAACAACTTATAAGAACATCTGGTGTAAGGTTATGGAATTTAAGTTTTGGACGAAAAATACCTCACAATATAAATAAATTATATGGCAGTTCGTTTAGGCAAAAAGAAAATATAATTCAATTCGTAAATGTATTGGCTAGTGAATATAAAATCAATTTGCAATTGAAAAGCCATGTTTCAAGCAAAGGTGTTGGTAAAATAATATTGGATATTCGGAATGAGGATTTTATTTACGATATTAAGCAAATAGATTATCTGTTAAAATATGGTAAATTAAATGAGTGTTCAGTTTATGAAAGCCTAATGATCTTAGTTACATCAAAATATATTGATTATGAGATGTTTGATTCATTCAATATAGATGTAACTGATCATATTGAAAAAGTGAAAACGTCAACTAATCGCACCTTAAAAGAACAAGCTGAATTAGAGAAACAAGGCTTTTCAATTTGGAGTGGTGTTTCTGAAAACAAGTCTCAATTAGAGGTTCCATATCAGAATCAAACAAGAATCCTGTCATACGATTCATGCCGTGGGATTGAGGCTTGGTCTGTTATGTGTTTAGATATCGATGGTTTTATTGACCATAAGAGAAAATCAGACGAAGCTAAAACCTATTTAAATGATGATTTATTTCTATCTGAAGAGGAACGTAAAGATAAATATGCGATAACATGGCTGCTTATGGCATTTACTAGGCCAATTGACACATTATACTTGGACCTTAGAAAAAGAAATAACCTGATTTCAAAAAGAATTGTTGAAATTTGTGAGAGGGTTGAAGGAGTTGAAATACTAAGATAAAAAAAACGATGGGTAACAAAAAATATAGTGCATTTGGCAGTTTAAGTAAAACATGGAAATTAATAGTAAAATAAAATTAGTCACGGTCAGAAAATGATTCGTTTCAATAAGCCAAACGCACCATATTCAAACCGTTGGCATTCATTGTTAGGAAAAATCCAAATTCAATAAATAACAGACTTCAAAGAAAAGTTATCTTTGGTTTTGAAAAAATAGTGAATTATGACAAAAGAAAATGCGATAAGACTATTTCAAGAC
>JABMPH010000243.1 GCA_013203805.1 Bacteroidota bacterium
AACATATTTTCTTCCATCCAGATATTGGATTGTACAGGTTCCATTTTCCATCCCGAATTACAGTTTGAAACAACCTCAACGAATGATAAGCCTGATATTCCATCCAATTGATTCTGGAAAGCCTTTTTAATAGCACGTTTTGCTTTGCGGGCTGCTGCCGGAGTATGTACTGCCTGACGTGTAACATAATATGTACCTGGTAATTGAGCAACCAGTTCTGTAATTTTCAAAGGATTACCCATAGTAGCAATATCACGTCCGTAAGGTGAAGTTGCTGTTTTCATTCCAGGAAGTGTGGTTGGAGCCATTTGTCCTCCTGTCATACCATATATTCCATTATTGATAAAAACAATAACAATTTGCTCGCCACGGTTACATGCATGAATGGTTTCGGCAGTACCAATGGCAGCTAAATCACCATCACCCTGATATGTAAAAACAACTTTTTTGGGCCATAATCTTTTTATTGCTGTTGCTACAGCAGGTGCTCTACCGTGTGCGGCTTCTTGCATATCAACATTCATAAATTCATATGCAAGTACCGAACATCCAACAGGTGCAACACCGATTGTTTCGTTTTCCTGTCCGAGTTCTTCAATAACCTCCATAATAAGCCTATGTGTTGTACCATGGCCGCAACCAGGACAATAACTAAGCGTTTTATCGGTCATTAATTTCGTCTTCTCGTAAACCAGATTTTCTGGTTTAATTATATCTTGTATAGCTATTTCCGACATGACTTAACCTCCTATTATTTTAGTTTTAAGAGCTTCCAACACCTCCTCAGGTGAATGTATTACACCGCCATAGCGACCAAAATGCTCAACTTTAGTTCTTTCTCTTACGGTCAATTTTACATCTTCTACCATTTGACCGGCACTCATTTCTACAGCTAAGAATCCTTTAATACCTTTGATAACAAGTTCATCAATAGGCTTTTTAGGGAAGGGCCATAAAGTAATTAATCGTAAAATACCAACTTTAATACCCTCTGCACGTGCAAGTTGTATTGCTTTTTGACTTATACGTGAACTTGATCCATAAGCAACTATTATATATTCTGCATCATCGCAATCGATAAGCTCATACCGTACTTCTTCAGCTTCAATTTGCTTATATTTATCCTGAAGGTGGAAATTATGCTTTTCGAGTTTGTGTGGATCAAGATCCAGAGACGTAAGTATGCGACGTTCTTTTCCCTTAGGTTTACCATTTGTAGCCCAGGGATATTTTTCATTAATTTCTATATCAGTAATTCTTGGCATTTGGTCGAATAACTCAACCTTTTCCATCATCTGACCAATAAGTCCATCAGAAACAATTAATACAGGTGTGCGATATTTAAATGCAAGATCGTATGCAATTGGAACGAAATCCGACATTTCCTGAACTGATGCCGGAGCAAGTACAGGAAGTCGATAATCACCATGTCCTCCTCCTTTTACCGATTGGAAATAATCAGATTGTGCGGGTTGAATATCACCAAGGCCAGGGCCTCCACGTACAATATTTGCCACAATGCATGGTATTTCAGCACCAGCCATATATGATAAACCTTCCTGCATTAAACTTATACCGGGACTAGATGATGATGTCATTACTTTTTTACCAGTTCCGCCGCCACCATATAGCATATTAATTGCAGCAACCTCACTTTCGGCCTGTAATACGACCATGCCTGTTCTTTCGAATGGCTTTTCGGCCATAAGATACTCTATAACCTCCGACTGAGGTGTAATGGGATACCCGAAATAACCATCAGAACCAGCACGTACTGCTGCTTCTGCTAATGCTTCGTTACCCTTCATTAGTCTTAATTCACCCATTTCTTGTATTTTTTGATTGCTTAATCGTTAAACTTTTACCCGATAAACTGTTATTACTCCATCAGGACAAACAACAGCACAGTTTGTACAACCAGTACATACTTCGGGATTTTCCATATATGCGTAATGATAACCTTTACCATTAACCTCTTTTGCCAACAGAATGACATCGGTTGGGCAAACAGGAACACAAACTCCGCATCCTTTACAGCCTTCAACATCAACAACTATTGCACCTCTAACTTTTGCCATATTATCTTTAATTTTTGAAAAAAATTGGTGTACGAAAATACTATTTAAACCTTACTTAATGATTCTTTTTATGCATAAATTGGTATACAGGGTCTAATTTATAATCAGTTTAAATATTTCAGAAAACTATCCGATCAAAATATTGATTTTACAGAAACACAATTGGAACTTATAAAATTAGTGTATTAGCTCTTCAATTACATTATTGATAATTAAATCGAGTTCTTTGCGACGATATTGCATTACCCACCTTGGATGTGGCAATGGGATAATACTGTCAAATAGTTTTAGTTCTAAATTTAACATTTTTAAGTACTCATAGTTTTTACCTTGGCCTAAACAAAAGCACTTGCGTGAATTTATCCCTAAGCCAATTTGGTTTACCAGATTTAGTATTATTGTTGGCTTGAGGCTTTTCATTAATTCTTTTGAATCGTAATAATTGAAATTTTTGCTATTTTTTACAAAGCCCAACGGACTAACGGCACCAATGTAAAAATGCTTATAAAAATGATCCGGCCCACCCATATTATTAATGAGTTTATAAATGAACTCAGAAGAAAGTTCCCGTCTTTTATCAAAATCATTTTTAATACCGCACTCATATTCAAGGGCAACTGGATCGGTAAAGGGTATACCGGTTATTCCGGCGCCGAATCTTCCGGGATTTATGCCAACAATAAGAATCCTTCCATTATCATCATTGTAGTACTTGCCATAAAATTTAGTGCAAATATCAATTACTGAATTACTGTGATATGGATTTAATACTTCTACACCAGTTGGTAATTCAGTATTGATAGCTAAACCTCTATAAAATTTAATTACCCTGTCATTAAAATTCATCGGAATAGTATTATTAGTGAGCACAATGTTAATAAATATTGATGAGTAATATCAGAAGCTGTCTAAAATTAGTTCTTTGGAATTATTACAATGTATATTTTGTCATATTGAGGCATTTTTGAGATGCATAGCCATAGCTACGGATAGAAAAAATAACGATAATAGGGTAAAAT
>JABMPH010000244.1 GCA_013203805.1 Bacteroidota bacterium
ATTTTGCTCTGTCCAAAGGATTTATTCCCCTAAATGGAGTAGTTTCACCCAACTCTATGGGGCATTCTTTATATCCATGAAATTTTGTTGCAAATTTTCCTTTACCACCTGTTAATGAACTAAATTTCGTTGAGTAATCGAGTGAGGTAGATACCGGTATTGTTCCTGATAAGGTAAATCGATGATTTTCAATGTTGGGATTTCCAATATCAGCCCTGAGTTGGGTTAAACTTCCAACAATACTTCCCAGCTTATCTTCGTTGGCCGTTATTGTATATTCCAGAATAGGTTCCAGTAACTTCGTGCCATTTTCTTTCAGACCTTTCATAATAGCCATTGGACTTGCAACAGCAAAGTCACCAGCCCTGGAATGAATATTATGATCCTCATCGCCAATGAGTGTAATAATTAAATCTGTTACCTCCCAACCAAATGGTCCCTGTTGAAGTGCAATAGGAATAGTTCGTTCAACTTCATTTTGGTATCTGACAGCAATGCTATTTACTCCCACAATCGAATTATACTTTATTCCGCTATTTCTAGCCCCGGGTTCTATTTTAAATCGTACTACTGCCCAACAAGGTTTAGGCATAGTATATTCTTCATATGCTTCAAATGGAACAGCCGGAGTTTCTTTGTATATAACTGTTGGTTTTCCGAAATTTACAGCAATTTGAAATCTGTCGGAAAGAACAAATTCAAGTATCTCCAACTGTATCAGACCCATTATTTTAATGTGTAATTCACGTTCATCCTTAAGCCATATCAAATCTAATGTTGGGTCCTCATCTGATAATATATGTATTGCAGATACCAATGTTGAATAATCCTCCTCATTCATTGGTGAAATTTTTGCAGTAAGCATTGGAGTATTAAGGCTTATGCTATCTTTAATTTGATCAGGGTTGCCTATTATATCGCCAGATACCACACTACTCAATCCACATATAGCTGCGGTATCTCCTGCCATTAGTTCACCCACATCAATATATTTTTGTCCTTGAAGTTTCCTGATTTGGCTTACTTTTTCTTCGAGGTCATTATTACCTAAGTGAATAATATCACGGTTTTTTATCGAACCTTCAAATAACCTGACACTTGCAATTTTACCAATAGTTTTGTTGTGTTCAACCTTATAAACTATTCCCGAAAGTGGTTTTGTACTATCACCCTTTGCAACGGGCATGTATTCCGTAATTACATCCAGTAAATCATCAATTCCAATATCATATTTTGCCGATCCAAATAATACAGGGAAAAGTTCATTTTTATGAAATTGATCTTTTAATGACATTTTTAGTTTTTGAGAATCTATTTTTTCACCAACTAGGTAAGAATCCAATAAAATTTCATCATTGTGAATAATGGATTCGATGGAATTTTCACTCAAACTACTGAATGAGTTGCTATTGACAATATTACTTATTTCAACAGCATCACTACCCTCATTAATAACCGACTGCATTACAATTATATTAGAAGTTAATTCTTTTCTAATCTCTGCAATTACTGAATCGATATTTGAACCCGCACGATCAATTTTATTAATGAACAGTATTGCAGGAATTTTTGTTTTTTGTAATGCGTTCCAAAGTGTTTCAGTATGTGACTGAACACCTTCAGCCGCTGATATAACAAGAATTGCACAATCCATTGCAAGCATTGAACGCTCTACTTCCGAGGAGAAATCGACGTGACCGGGTGTATCAACTATATTTATATTAATATCATTCCATGTAAAAGAAGCTGAAGCACTTCTAACCGAAATTCCCCTTTCTCTTTCAACTCTGAGCCAGTCGGTTTGTGAAGTTCCTTTATCAACGCTACCGACTGCACGCGTGATACCACTTTTATACAGGAACAGTTCGGTTATTGATGTTTTTCCAGCATCAACATGAGCTACTATTCCTATGTTGATAAATTTCCTGTTTTGTAACATTTGAACTCTACTAATTTTGATGCACAAAAGTAGTAACAAATAGTATGGAGAAAGTCCCAAATTCTGAGAGTTTTTATCAGATATTTCTAAAATATTAATACTGACTTTCTTAATTATTTCATTTTTGTAAAAAAATAGATTATTTTTAACAACTAAAATCAATATCAAGGGTTGTTATTTTGAACTATAATTTTAATTAGTTTTTAATACAACATTCTATACAGGGTAAAACGAATGATTATGTTAATAAGAAACCTAGGGCTGATTATTCTGATTATTATTTGTCATCTGAATTTTTTTGGTCAAACGGATGAGTCAGTTAATTATCAGGCGGATACAGCGAAGGTAAATAAATATATAGAAATTGTAGGAGATATAGTTTTCATATATCCCGACAGTGCAATGAAATACTGTGATTCTATACTATCTCTATCAAAAATAATACAGTTTAAGCATGGGTTGTTTATTGGTTACAATATGAAAGGTAACATTTTTTGGGTACTCAACGATATGGATCAGGCTCTTGATTATTACAAATTGGCACTTAAATATGTCAGCTCTACTAAAGATCCAAGGAGTAAAGCCGTTGTTTTAAGCAATATCGGATTAGTCTTTAGTAATAAACATATGTTAGATAGTGCCATTTATTATCTTGGACAAACCATTCAATATGCCGAAGATCATAATGTAGATGATATACATGCAAAAGCAATTTTCGATTTAGGAAATTTACACCTTGATGTTGATAATTATGTTGAAGCTATCCGATACTTGATGGAAGTAAAAGATATATTGGAAATAAATAACGATTCGGTGTTACTAATGCATGTTTATAGCGCCTTTGGTATACTATATTCCAAAGTGAATCAGTTTGAATTGTCGTTATACAATTATAATAATGCCATTAATTTAGATCACGATTTAAGTAAAGTGAATATTGAAGCCAATAACTACATCAATATTGGACAACTTTTTTTCGACAATGGAAAAAACCTCGATTCAGCTTTGTATTATTACAGAAAAGCAAATTCAGTGGCATTACCTCATAATAAGAGAATTGTTGAATTATCGACCAATATTAATGTAGGCAATGTTTTTTTGTATAAAATGCAATATGATTCTGCTATAATTTATTATCGTAAAGCATTAAACGATTCAATTATTTTTCAACTTCCAGTCAATCTTGCCGCTGTAACAGTTAATATAGGTCTCTATTATTATTTCAAAAAGGAATTTAATAGTTCCCGTCATTATCTTGAATCGGGTTATACTATGTCCAATAAACTTGGTATTTTACGTTATGAAAAAAATGCTTTAGAAGCTCTTGCTAGTCTAGATAGCATAACTGGAAATTATAAGGGCTCACTAAACTATTATAGAGAATTTCATAAAGTTTCTGATAGTATACAAGTACTTGAGGCGAATAGCAAAATAGCTATACTTGAATTCGAAAAATATTTATCTCAACAAAAAAATAATAATGAAATTTTAATCAAGGAAAGTGAATTGAAAAATGAGCTAATTAATAACCAGCAAAAACTATTGTGGGGAACTATTTTAGTCATTATATTATTATTAATAGGATCATATATTCTCTTTCTTAACCGAAAAGAAATACAAAAGCTTTACAATGAGCTTGCTCTAAAAAAGAATGCTCTGTCAATTACGAATGAAGAGTTAGAAGTAACTAACGAAACCTTAAACTCACAAAAAGAACAATTGAAGGAACTAAATTTAGCTAAAGATAAATTCTTCTCTATTCTGGGGCATGATCTAAAAAGCCCGTTTAATAGTTTGCTCGGAATGCTTCAATTAATGGATGAAGACTGGAATTTGATTAATGATGATGAAAAGAAAGGTCACATACATAACCTTTATTTATCATCAAAAAAAACTTATGAGTTGCTTGAAGATCTATTATTATGGGGAAGAGCTCAACGAGGGTTATTGGAATATAAGCCCGAAAAGTTTAATATTTATGATAATGTAATTCCAATCGTAGATTTGTTTCAATCTCAGTTTAATCAAAAAAAACAATCTGTAACTATTGATATTTCAAAGGAACTAGTAATTAAAACTGATCCAAGATACTTTATTCAAATACTTCAAAACCTTGTTAATAACGCAATAAAATTCACTTCAAAAGCTGGAATGATAACTATTACTGCTATTGAAGATGATAAGAAAATATCCATATGTATTGTAGATACAGG
>JABMPH010000245.1 GCA_013203805.1 Bacteroidota bacterium
CGCGACCCCCTGCGTGACAGGCAGGTATTCTAACCAAGCTGAACTACCAGACCGAATTTGCTTTATGAACTATCCCTAAATGGGAATGCAAAAATAAGTGCTTTTTTCATATCTGCAAGTAAAAAATAATATTTTTTGAAATATTTTTTACTCCCATTAATTAATTATGTTTTCATGATAACCATTTTACGCGTAACCTCCATTAAACATGTCTGTTACATTATGATTTCACTGATACATACACTACACTTAAATGGACTACCATGCAGCAGAGCGACGAGATATCATTGTGGAAAATGATTATTTAATTCGCATCATGATGAGGGAAATACAACTCAAGAGATCGCTTGACAACGCTCGGGATTACCGACTGTCTATAAGGTCAGGAGCTTCTCTAAATGATTTTGAGTACAAAATCATGAGGACTAACTGATATACTAGTTATTATCTACCCCTCAAGTTCCTCTTTCCTAATATCATACATCTTTTTACCACCGTATGCAATACCCAAAGAAACAAGAATAAATAATCCACCACCAATAGGAGCTCCTCCTCCCGGGGATTCATTACTTGAACTTCCATGACCACTGGGAGGGTCGGGAACCTGAGAATAAATAAATTCTGAATGAGATAATCCCACAAATAATAATATGGCTACCAAATATATTTTAATGTTTTTTTTCATGATAATAGTTTTTCTAGTTAATAACGATTTTGCTTGTAACTAGTTCGGTATTAGTCTGAAAAACAACTAGATAATAGCCGGATTTTAGCTGTTCGCGGCTCGAATAGTTTCCGCCTCCAGCAATATCCTTATTAACAACAACCTGACCTAGTGCATTATAAACTTTTATATTACCAACAACAGTCTTATCTTTAGTATTCTTTATATAGATATTTGCGTCATGTCCGTAAATGGAATAATTACTTTCTGTTTCATTTTCAATATTTGTTATTCCGTAAAAATGAATTACAAATCTGTTATCATTATCACTTTTTGAAGCTTCAAACGAATAATACGGAGTTTCCAATATATTAGTAAACTTCCCTGTAAATTTATCTTCAAGTTCCACACCACTATTAACATAAAAACCTTCAGTATTTAGAAATGTTAACTCATGTAAGCCATCAACACCTGCGGTAAAGTTTAATGGTAGTGCATATGAATCAAAAATATAAGGCAGATAATTAGTGGATAGTTGTTCCCCCGATGAAACCGTCCACAACTGAGGAGCTTCATCTGAGCCAAACAACTTCCTTGAATCATATTCAATATCCCAGTCGCTGGTGGCATATTCATTGAAACCAACTGTAGTAGCATCAGAATATTGGTTCTGATCAACTGAAACATTAACAATCAGCATCTCAGGAACCCCTATTTCAAGAGACTTAAAATTAGCTGTTTTGTTATGTTTACGTGCTGAGGCAGGAATTTTGATGGTATTTGTACCATCGACAGCCTGAACAAAAAAGCCATTGGTTGATGGTATATATTCATTGGCACCTATATCAGCATAATTACCAATGGATTCGTTCCACACTTTAGCAACCCCACTTATTTGCGACAGAGTCCAATCACCATTATTCCATTGTAAGGCAGAAGGATAGGGATTACCAAGTAAATGCCACCCTCCCCCGTCACCAACACTTAAGTTAGTGAAAGTAATATCCGATGTATTAATATCGCCAACAAACCTTTTTGTAGCTGTTGAGCCATAAGCTACCAGGTATCCAATACCATTGGTGAAGTTTGTAATATTATTGGCACTTACTTTATGGTTTAGCCACATGTTTGAGCTTTCTCCCCAAGCGTATAAGTCATCAGTAGAACCCGGGTCAAAATCACTTCCATCGATGACCATATTATCGACTGGAGAACCTATATCATGCCAGCCATTACCTCCTTCGGTATATGCCTGTATGTATCGCTCAACCACTGCTGGTCCAACAACAGACCCCAAGGGAATTATGGAGCCATCCCCACTAATATTTGACTCAATTACAAGATTACTTGCATTACCATTATTAGTAAGTGTTCCGTTTACAGTTATTCCAGTACCTTGATTTACTTGTGTAACACCTGATGTAATGGTGAAATCGTTAAATGAAAAACCATCAGATGAATTTGGCATATTTTCTACTTTGAGGGTATCCCCATCACCAACATCGCTGTTAATATTATATAGATTTTCATCGAATACCAATGTGGTTGATTCGTATCCTTTAACATTTGTAAAATTAATTGCACCACCTGTTACGGTTGATGTTGTAGGGTTATATTTAAGGGCAACACCAGCTCCCAGATTACCATTCAATATATTAATTGTACCTGCCGACATTGCAAATGTTGTACCTGCCGGAACATTAAATATATCTGTACTACTTGACCCTCCTTTACTGTTAACGTTTACAATTCCTCCGGTCATTTCAAATGAAGATGAATTGCTTAATGCAAAATATCTGGATATATTCAAGATACCACCAGAAATAGAAATCAAGCATGAGCTGCCAATTACACTTCCATTTATTGTTAATTTGTCACCTGACGAATTTCCTTCGTTGAATTCCCCATCATCAAGATATAGTTTCCCATAAACTATAGTATGAGATGCGGTTGACAATACCGCCCCGGTAGCTATCACCAAAGTTCCATAACTATCTGTATTTGTACAGTTAATTGTTAGAGCGGCAATACTGCTTGTTGAATTTATGGTTACGGTATGCCCGCTGGCAATTACAACATCGTCATCTGCTCCGGGAGTATTACCACCCTGATTCCAGGTAGTTCCCAGATTCCAGTTTCCCGACTGAACACTTGTAAATGTGGCGGCATAGGTTGTCATGCTATACATGACCATAATAAGAAAAAATAGATTAAGCTGTTTCATAGCAACTAGTATTTAATTAGTTTAAAAATAAGATTACTAACTAAATCGCTTAATGCACTTTTTACTGCCAGGAAAAAACTACAATAGGTATTATATTACGAAAAATATTGAATAGATTTCTATTCAAACTTAACTAGGTTGTGAACTGCAAAGATAATCACAAAGCAATTATTGTCAAGTTAAAAAATATTAAAATTTTTGGAAAGGGCTTGGGATTCGTGCCTAGATTACTAGTAATGTGTTAATTAGTTATTTGTTATACGTTATTTGTTATACGTTATTTGTTATATGTTATTTGTTGTAAGTTAAGGTAAGTACAACTGTAGTATATGTTTATAAGAGCAGCATAAACTATTAAGAACTTATTAGTCAAGAATTTGGGGGTTTTTATTTTAGCAAAAAATTCAATGATATGAAAATAGACTACAAAGTGTATATTAAAGATTGGATGGCGGAAGTTCTAGGTAAAAATCACAAACTTTACTATCCATTATTAAATATGGGAACAAAAATTATGGGTGTATTTCTGGTTAAAGGTTGGGATGATGATTACTTAAAATTGGAACATATCGCTACGGATACTCCGGTTAATATTACACGAAAATCAATTGATTTTAACCCTGATATTAAAAAAGATGACAGCATTATTAATATTTCTGTTATAAAATGGATGGACCAATGGTGGTTTTCAGGCACTTATTCACTACTGAAATTTGATGCAGATATTATTCTGGATGAAAAGAATTCGGTGAAGTCAAGGAGGCTTTTCAATCAGGATGAAAGCCTCTTAAAGGAAAACATTGAATCTCAACTGAAAGTTTTTCTTGAATTCAATAAGGATAGTTTGATTAAATTTCATACAACGGGTAAAAAAATTAATAAATTTGTTAAAGACTATTTAGATTACTACAACAAGAGTTTAAATATTACACCGGAGGTAAAGGAACAAAGTAAAAAGAGGCAAAAGGATATGGGCTTTTTTGGTGGTGATATATATCAAAACATAGTACCGGATGAATTTAAGTATACCGATGGGTTGGTTTATTTTAATCCGGACAGCGGTGTTGAGCTATTATTTGGGTACAACTGCCTCTTTCATACGAGGTACCGGGTAGGACTTACAGATGATGAACTTGAAATTGAGTTTGAAGATCTGCTTATGGGCGATGATGCAAGTACAAATTTGCTTGCATACTTAATAAAATATTTTCCAACCCCTTGGGCAAAATTTGAAGGTGAAAAACCAATGGAAAACCTATTAATAAACAATTTTGATTTCATGCTCCGCTTCCTACATCCCGATGGCTATAATGCAAAACCGAGTGTTACGTTGATTTGATGGGGGATTCGTTTAATTCTGAGGCATCTTTAGGTTAGACTGCGGGTTGGAATGCTGTGAGAATCTACTGGTTATTGAAGATCCTTATTGATTATAGAGACTCTCGCGCCCGCCTGACCAAGAACTCGTTCGTCGGGCAGGTCAGCTTACACACATGCCTTCCTAATTTCCTCAGAGCTAAACGTGGTGTTAATAGACTCTCGCGCCCGCCTGACCAAGAACTTGTTCGTCGGGCAGGTCAGCCTTCACGCATACCTGCCCTATTTCCTCAGAGTTAAACTAGGCTTTTTTCTACAGTTTAATTCTGAGGCATCTTTAGGTTAGACTGTGGGGAGGAATGCTGTGAGGATCTACTGGTTATTGAAGATACTGATTGATTATAGAGACTCTCGCGTCAGCTTACGCACATGCCTTCCTAATTTCCTCAGAGCTAAACGTGGTGTTAATAGACTCTCGCGCCCGCCTGACCAATAACTTGTTCGTCGGGCAGGTTAGCTTACGCTCTGCCTGCCTTGTTTCCTCAGAGCTAAACTGACTCTTTTGTTGGATTCGTAAAAACCACTTCTCGTTTAATTCTGAGGCATCATTAGGCTGGAATGCGGGTTGGAATGCCGTGAGAATCTACTGGTTATTGAAGATCCTTATTGATTATAGAGACTCTCGCG
>JABMPH010000246.1 GCA_013203805.1 Bacteroidota bacterium
ACAACATATTAGGGCAATAAAATCACCCTCATTTTAGTTATAAACTTAGTATTTAACAAAATAGAATTAAAAATGTTCAAAAACAGAAAGTGGTTAATTTTACTCACAGGAATTGCAACAGTTGCTATTTTGGCAAGCTCATGCAAAAGCCACGAAAGATCGAATACTACAGGTTGGGAATATAATAATCCCGACAATGGAGGTTTTGAGGTAGCTGATCAATCAGCAAACCAAGTTACAGGGCCTGGTTTAGTACTAGTTGAAGGCGGTACTTTTACCATGGGAGCAACTAATGAAACTCCATTTTATGAATGGGACAATGTTCCGCGCAAAGTAACCGTAAGCAGCTTTTATATTGATCAAACTGAGGTTAGTAATCTTGCCTACCTTGAATATATATACTGGCTAAACAGGGTATATGGAGAAAGCTATCCGATGGTGATACTTAATGCATTACCTGATACACTAGTTTGGAGAGACAGATTAGCATATAATGAGCCTTTAGTGCAAACATACTTTCGCCACCCTGCGTACCAAAGCTATCCTGTTGTTGGTGTAAGTTGGGTTCAAGCTAACGATTATGCATCATGGAGAAGTGACCGTGTAAACGAAGGGCTTTTAATTGAAGCCGGAATTCTTGATTTTGATCCTGATCAACGTGATGAAAATAACTTTAATACCGATGCCTATCTTGCAGGACAATATGAAGGACTTGTAAAAGAAGGTAAACAAGATCTTGATCCAAACGGAACAGGCGTAAGAAATGTTCGTTTCGAAGATGGTTTAATGCTGCCTAATTACAGACTTCCTACCGAAGCCGAATGGGAATATGCCGCTCTAGGATTAATTGGAAATACACTTTACAACCGTGTAGTTGAAAGAAGAACTTATCCATGGAATGGTGATGGTGTTAGAACAGACGAAACAAAATATTACGGGAGCTTTGTTGCTAACTTCAAAAGAGGTTCAGGAGATTACATGGGTGTTGCTGGTAACCTAAATGATGGTGCAAGTATTCCTGCGCCTGTTGGTTCATACTGGCCAAACGATTACGGATTGTATAATATGGCCGGTAATGTTAGCGAATGGGTTCTTGATGTTTATCGTCCGATGACGCCTGAATTTGTATCTGACCTTAACCCTTACCGTGGTAATGTATTTAAAAACAAACTGCGCGACATGGATGGTGGTATTGCTGAAAAAGATAGTTTGGGACGTATTATTGAAGTAGAAATAACTGCCGAAGAAGCAGCATCGCGTAAGAACTACCGTAAAGCTGACAACGTAAACTACCGAGATGGAGATTACCAATCAACCATAAGAGCAAACTGGCTTGACGGTGAAGAACAAATGGAGCAAAACTCAGATAATATGTACGATTATGGTGTTACCACTTTAATTAGTGATAAAGCCAGAGTTGTAAAAGGTGGATCATGGAACGATGGTGTTTATTACTTAAGTCCAGGTACAAGAAGATTTTTAAATGAAGATGAGTCAGCTTCAACAATTGGATTTAGATGTGCTATGATTAGAGTAGGTAGCCCAATTCCGGGAAGAGGATATTAATATCAAACTAAAAATCATAAATTTACCCCGTTCTAATTTAGAGCGGGGTTTTTTATTGATATGAAAGAAATAAAGAAACTATATAACCAATTCCTGTTATCAGATGGAGTATCAACTGATACAAGAGGTGATGTACACAACAAAATTTTCTTTGCCCTTTCGGGAGATAATCATAATGGCAATAGTTATACTGAAGAAGCCATAATTAAAGGTGCGAGGTTTTGTGTAATAGACGACTCTACCTATGCGCCGATAAGTGATAATTATATACTTGTTCCAGATGCCTTGAATGAACTTCAAGAACTAGCTTCTTATCACAGAAAACAATCAAATGCCATTGTTTTGGCCATAACAGGCTCAAATGGGAAAACAACAACTAAAGAATTAATATCGTCGGTATTAAGCAATTATACTGAAATAATATCCACTAAAGGCAATTTCAATAATCATATAGGAGTACCACTTACTCTTCTAACCATTATACCTACCACCAAAATTGCCGTGATTGAAATGGGGGCAAACCATATTGGTGAAATACACAGATTATGCGAAATTGCTAAGCCTGACGTTGGCATTATTACAAATATCGGCAAAGCGCATCTGGAAGGATTTGGTTCATTTGAAGGTGTAATAGAAGCTAAAAATGAATTATATAATTATCTTAAAAAGAACAGAGGACATGCAATTGTGAACTCCAATGATGAACTTCTGGTAAAACTATCACATAATATCCGGCAAACAACCTATGGATTAAATAACGCAATTGTTGAAGGCGAGATAATAAATACCAAGCCATTCCTTCAAATTAACTGGGGCTATAACGAAAATATTCATCGTTGTAATAGCAAAATGTTTGGAAACTATAATTTCAATAATATATTGGCTGCAATAGCAACAGGGTTGTATTTTAATGTTCCGGAACAAATAATTAATGATTCAATTGAAAATTACGTTCCTCAAAACAATCGCTCTCAAAAATTAAAAACTGAAAGCAACAGAATCATTATGGATGCCTACAACGCTAATCCCTATAGCATGGTTGAGGCAATAACAAGTTTTACAGAATGTGATTTCGATAACCCTTGGTTATTACTTGGCGATATGTTTGAGCTTGGGGAATACTCCCATGGGGAACATAAGGCAATAGTTGAATTGCTAATAAATAAAGAAACTAAAAATGTGATTCTTATTGGTGAAGAATTTAACAAAATTACCAATCACCGATATATTTCATTTGTGTCTACAGATGAGGCATTAGCTCATCTTCAAAAAAATATAATTACCAATTCTGATATCCTGATTAAAGGATCGCGAGGAATGAAACTTGAAAAACTCCTTATAGCACTTTAGCTTTCTCAAATACTCAAACGGTGAAAACATACAAAGCAATTGGCATAATGTCGGGAAGTTCACGTGATGGACTTGATATCGCTTTTTGCGAGTTTGTTTATGATACAAATTGGCAATATGAGATTATTGCTTCTGATACCATATCTTACCCTGAAGACTGGCTTATTGCACTTAAGGAAATGCCTAAACAATCGGGGCAAAAACTTGTAGAGTATGATATTAGATACGGGAAATATTTAGGTGAACAGGTTAATATTTTCATGGATAATTATAAGATCAAACCCGACATTATTTGTTCACATGGTCATACGGTTTTTCATAATCCTAAACTTCATTATACATTTCAACTTGGCCATGGGCAAGCTATTGCATCTACTACAGGTATTATGGTAATATCTGATTTCCGAATTGGTGACATCCAACTTGGAGGTCAGGGTGCACCACTTGTTCCAATTGGCGACAAACTCCTTTTTCAAGATTATGACTATTGCATAAACATCGGTGGCATTGCAAATATTTCGTTTGATGTTGGTAATAAACGTATAGCCTTAGATATTTGTCCTGCCAATCAACTCCTTAATCATCTTAGCAAGCAACTTGGCAAACCCTACGATGAAAATGGTAGCATTGCACAATTGGGAAAAATGAATAGTGCTCTTTTTGATAAACTAAATAATCATCCATACTACCTACTTCCCTACCCCAAATCGATGAGTAATCAGTTGGTTGTTGATACATTCATCCCAATAGTTGATAATTTGGAGGCAAGCATTGAAGACAAGCTATATACTGTTTGTAAACATATAGCTTATCAAACTCAAAAGATTATTGATAAGATTCCGGGACAAAACATCCTTGTTACAGGAGGTGGTACTCATAATAGTTTTCTTATCACTGCAATCCGAAAAGAAACACAAAAAAAGGTAACTATTCCAGAAAATGATATTATTGATTTTAAAGAAGCCTTGATTTTTGCTTTTTTGGGAGTATTACGTATGGAGAATAAAATCAACTGTTTGGCATCAGCCACAGGAGCTACCAGAGATAGTTCATCGGGAATTATTTACAATCCATAGTTTACTGTAAATGATTTATTGGCTATTTTAATTTCTCGCAAAGCCGCAATTTCGATTGTATCGAAACGCTAAGCTGGTTATCGAAAAACTTTGCGACTCTATGTCTTGGCTGTGATATTGAGATGTTTCACTCCGTAAACTTCGTTCAACATGACAAAAACACGTATGAGTAGTTAAATCTCCCACCCTATCTTGTCGTTTATCTTGGTTCAGAAAAAAAATAAGTGGACGAGTAATCGATATCCAGACAATTACTCAACCCACTTATCACCAAACTAACTCAAAAATTATACTCTACAAATTGAACAAGTCAATCAGGTCAACAACTCTACATGAGTAGCCCCATTCGTTATCGTACCATGATAGTACCTTTACAGTTTTGCCTTGTACCATTAAACTTTCAACATCATAAATTGAAGAATGGCTGTTATGAATAATATCAACACTTACAATGGGATCTTCCTGATATTCAAGAATTCCTTTCATTGGACCTTCAGCAGCTTCTTTCATCGCAGCATTGATTTCGTCTTTCGAAGCTTCCGTTTTTAGGTTTACTACTAAATCGACCAACGAACCTGTAGGAGTTGGAATACGAATTGCCATACCGTCAAGTTTACCGTTTAAATCAGGAATTACCTTCCCCACTGCTTTGGCAGCGCCTGTTGTTGTTGGAATTTGACTTAAAGCCGCTGATCGTGCTCTTCTTAAATCAGAATGAGGTGCATCAAGGATTACCTGGTCATTAGTATATGCATGAATGGTAGTCATTAAACCATTTTCTATTCCAAATCTGTCGTTAAGCACTTTGGCAATAGGAGCCAAACAGTTTGTTGTACATGATGCATTCGAAACACATTGATCATCATCTTGTAACTCATCATCATTAACACCGATAACAATCATTCTGTCAATCTGATCCTTGGCAGGAACTGTAAGAATAACTTTTTTAGCTCCATTTTTAAGATGATCACCATAACCACCTTTGTTGCTCTCTTTCTCGCGGAAAATACCAGTTGCTTCAACAACAACATCAGGTGTTTCAGCCCATTTTATGTTTATGGGTAATCTTTCGGCAGTAACTCTAATTTCTCTTCCATTTACAACCAAACAGTTTTCGTTATATGTTACTTTTCCATTAAATTTACCTTGTGTTGAATCGTATTTTAGTAAGTGTGCAAGAGTTTTTGTATCAGTTAAATCATTAATCCCAACAACTTCCATATTGTCTCTTTCCTCAACCAATTTAAATACATTTCGTCCAATTCGGCCAAATCCGTTGATTCCAATTTTAATTTTAGTCATAACTATAGTATTAAGTTTTATTTCTAATTGGTAAGCCTAATTTCAAATCTAAATAATTATTATCCTTACCTTTGTGAGGTATACCTCTTTTGTTACTAGCAAAATTAAGCTAAAATAAATTATCATTTTTCGCATTTAATATCAATATGGCAGAAAAATTTAAATCAAAAGCCCTTGAGGCAAATCTGGCTGAAACCAGGTACAAAGACATAAATATTAAGCCTGAATATCAGCGCTTTATAAACCTGTCAAAAAAGTACTTCGGGATCAATAAACGTGCAAACGATTGCATCGTTGAATATCAACACCCTTTTTCTAACAGAAAATTTGTTGCCGAGGAACTAAGGAAGATATTATTGACCGATTATTGGTACTATATAGGGTTAGATAATCCCAATAATGCCTTTAAGGTTCCTGTAGAATTGCTAAAGATTCTTCTTATGGAAACCAAAAGTTCAGATTTTCATGTTATGATAATTCGAACTTTTCTCGAATTTATACAAAAACTCGGCAAAGAAAAAAACAATTTTTACGAGACTATCGAAAATTGTTGTAACGCAATAAGAAATGGACTTAATATAGATCCTTTAAGTTTCATTATAGCTTCCAAGTATTTTAACAGATACCTAAAGGATATTGCAAATATTGAACAGTTTAAGAAACAAATATTATCAACTAACCTTATTATCTACAACAAAAATATTGAGTATTGGGAAAACACTACAAAAATTGAAGATTGGATTAAACAGAATCCCAACATAATAAAAGTTGATAGTTCAGTGATAGTTAATAATCTAGGAAAACCTTGGTTTACCGAATTAAATCAAAAACTTGAAAAAATAGATATTTGGCAATCACTGGTAAGTGAACTCCCTGATTACGATGAAATAGCTGATAAATTTGCATCTTCAGTTTCGTTGTTTCCGTCATTTATCGAGAAATTCTATTATAGCTTCTACCTCCTTCACCTTACCGGAATGGAGTCGCATAAGGAGAGAATTATATGGAATTTAAACAGTATGCTTAAACAAACTATTGAAGAAGTTGACAAGGACAATATTGTAGATTTTATAGATCGGATTTTTAGTTTTTGTCAAGGGCTTAGAATCGAACACACATCATCAATTCTTGATATACTCCTCACTCTTGGTAAAAAGATTATAGATATTGATAATTCGCCCGAGTGCAAATTAATTCATTATTTTGAAGATAAAATTATCGACTTTGGATTTGAAACCCCTGGTGTAGTTTATGTAAATGAAGACTGGCAGCTCTCGGTTAATGATAGTCACATTAAAAACATAAGCGTATGGCTGGAACTAATTGAATATTCGCAGCTTGAAATGGAAAGGTTACTTTCGGTTTTGATTGTAAATCTTCAATTAGGGGGTATTTTCCTTAGTGATACTGATCTATTTCAGAGGGAAATAACGAAAATTCTAAACTCTAATATCGCTCCTTTCTATAAAAGAGTAAAACAACTAACACGAATATTCCCTGTGTATTTCAACGAGATAGGTGCTGAGGGCGAGATTCGCAAGGTAACAACATCGATGGTTGAAATATCGCATCGTAAGGATAAGCTAATCCATTTTCTGCGTAAGCAGGTACATACCGAAAGTAATAATACACTAATCGGCTTAACCAAAAAGATTTTTAATTTCTGGTATGATGGTGATATTGTTGCCATTAAACATATGTTGCCAAGAAATGTTTACGAGTCAATTGATATGGAAAGTGAGTATTTTGCTCCGGTTCATAATATGGTTACTGAAATGTGTAACATCAGTAAAAAAACACCTGATGAATTACTTGCTTTAAAGGAGGCAGATTTTGAAAACATCCTCGATAAACTACATTCGGAAAATGATCGTGATTTAGAAAGGTTACGTGATATGCGAATGTTATACGCTTATCTAAAAGAAAAATATTCATTCGAAACAGTTGATATATCAAGTGTTTTAAAAAAGCACTCATATATTAATGATGAGGATATAATCTTATTTAAGCTTGCATTAGACAAGGATGATTTTGGAGCTTCATTAAGGCTAATTTATAAGTTTATGAATAGTCTCAAGGAGATTATCTTTAATGAAAAACCTAGTCAGGGATGGGAAAATATTTATCATAAACGACATATTGCCATTGGTATTCCCTCAATGTATGGAACATACCGCGAACCAAAATTTGAAGCTCTTGGATTAACTTTTCGTCTCGAAAATGTTGCCACACGATTAATGGAAAAAGTTGTCGATCAAATTAACCTCAACTATATTTCGGCAAAAACATTATCGGATATTTATGACATCTTGGAATTTTTTAGGGAAGGGCTAGAGCTTGACGGTATCACAAACCAAAGTTTTAACTCAAATTTATTAATGCTAAAATATAGTTAAGATCACAAAGTTTGTCCTTCGATCAATACATAAATATTTTTCAGTTTTTAGCCGAAGATGTTAAACGTACAATTATTAAGTATTTTTTAAAATCGTACGAAATACCATTACGAATTGTGATCCCACAACTATTCGACAAAGATAATAAACTGAGTCCTGATGAAGAAGTTAACCTTGTTAACAAGATGTCGGAAACATTTTATCGCGATGTAATTGCTGAGGCTTTCCTAATGCAGCCTTTGGATAACTTTATAGCCCGCATACTCAACTCACTCAGAGCAATGGCCGATAATATTAAACCTGAAATGATTAAAGAGGTTATGTCGTACAATTCTGATTTGGTTATTGCACGCCTGGGACAACCAAATCCTCAGGTTGATAATCAGGTATTCTTAGGTTCAAAAGCTTATCATTTGAAAAATTTGAGGATGGCAGGTTTTCCAATACCGCCGGGGTTCGTTTTAACCACTGAAGTATTTAGAAAACATAAAGCTATTTTTGAACATCCTGAGTTACGTGATGAGATATATCAACTTATTCGTGAACACCTAAGTAAAGTTGAAAATGCCGCAAAAAAAGAATTTGGCAACCCCTATAATCCCCTTCTACTTTCTGTTCGGTCTGGAACAGCCATCTCAATGCCAGGGGCCATGGATACTTTTCTAAATGTTGGTATGAATGATGAAATCACTGAAAGCCTAAGCAGAAAATCTGAATTCGCATGGTCGGCATGGGACTCGTACCGCCGTTTATTGCAAAGCTGGGGAATGGCCTTTGGCTTATCACGCGATGAGTTCGACAATGTTATGGAAAGCTACAAAATCAAGTTTAAGGTTGATCACAAAACTGACTTTAGCTCTAAGGCAATGCGCGAGATCGCAAAAGCTTACAAGAAAACAATTAAAGATAATAATATTGATTTTGAAGAGGATGTGTTCAAACAGTTAATTATTTGCACCAATTTTGTTCTTGAGTCCTGGTCATCCGAAAGAGCAAAAGTTTACCGCCAACATCTTGAAATTGCTGATGAATGGGGAACAGCAGTTGTTGTACAACAAATGATTTTTGGGAATATGCATCATAAGTCGGGTACGGGAGTAATTTTTACACAAGACCCAACTAAAGAAGAACGGGGTGTGAGCCTTTATGGGGATTATACCTTTAGAAGTCAAGGAGAAGATATTGTTGCTGGGCTTGTTAAACCAAAGCCTGTAAGTAAAACTCAGGTATCCAGCACTGGAGGAATGGATTCATTACAAGAATTATGTCCAAAAATTTACACCAGACTCCAAGAGATGGCCATTCAACTTACGGAGGATCTTGGATATAGTCCTCAGGAGATTGAATTTACATTTGAATCAGAAAATCCTGAAGATCTTTATATTCTGCAAATCAGAGACCAGGATATGGCTTCACGGCAATCCATTAATGTATTCAAAACAACTTTGGATACTATGAAATTAGTTGGAAGAGGAATTGGTGTTGGTGGTGGTGCAATGAACGGACGTGTGGCATTTGATGAAAAGGATATTACTAGATTAAGGGAAACATTCCCCGATGAAAAGATTATTCTGGTAAGGCCCGACACAGTTCCCGACGATATTGGTATGATTTTCGAAACCGACGGATTATTAACAGGGAAAGGTGGTGCTACTTCGCATGCAGCTGTTACTGCCGTACGACTTGGTAAAACGTCTGTTGTAAACTGCACAAGCCTTCAGGTTGATGAATATGAAAAACACTGTAAGCTCAATGGTGTTATTTTCGAAGCTGGTGATAGTATATCCATAGATGGAAATATAGGAAATGTTTACCAGGGAAATTATCCCATCGAAAGCAGACAGGAGTATGCCGAATTTAAGTTTTAATTTTTACTTTACAGATTAATTGCTAACTATTGTTATTTATTAACAATAGTTCTTGAAGCTGTTTTATCACAAACCGTTATTTAGAAATTAGTCTAAACAACAAATATGACTTTTACATGTAAATGTAATTTACATATTTTGTACCTTTACGGCCTCCAAAAAAATAAAGGCATATCAATATATTAAACATATTTATATGCTAAATGTAAAATAAAATAAATTACTCATTACTATGGACAAAATTCGCGTAGCTAACCCTGTTGTTGAACTGGATGGAGACGAAATGACCCGGATAATCTGGGCAATGATAAAAGACAAACTAATATTACCTTATCTTGATATCGATTTAAAATATTATGATCTTGGTATTGAGGCCAGAGATGAAACAGATGATCAGATAACAATTGATGCTGCCAACGCAATAAAAAAATATAATGTAGGCATTAAATGTGCTACTATCACTCCTGATGAGCTACGTGTTGAAGAATTTGGTTTAAAGCAAATGTGGCGTTCACCAAACGGTACAATCCGTAATATACTTGGAGGTACTGTTTTTCGTGAGCCTATTATGATGAAAAACATCCCACGATTGGTTCCAGGTTGGACAAAGCCTATTGTAATTGGCCGTCATGCATTCGGTGATCAATATCGTGCTACTGATTTTGTTACAAAGGGAAAAGGCAAATTGACAATTACATTCACTCCTGAGGATGGAGGAGAGATACAATCTTATACTGTTCATGACTTTGAAGGAGATGGAGTTGCAATGGCAATGTACAATACCGATGAGTCCATCAAAGGTTTTGCACATTCATGCTTCAACATGGCACTTGACAAAGAATGGCCATTATACCTCAGTACAAAAAATACTATCCTTAAAAAATATGATGGTAGATTTAAAGATATTTTTGAAGAAATATATCAAAATGAATTTATCGATAAATTTAAAGAGAAAGGTATTACCTACGAACACAGACTTATTGATGATATGGTAGCTGCTGCTCTTAAATGGGAAGGTGGCTTTGTGTGGGCTTGTAAAAACTACGATGGCGATGTTCAGTCTGACACACTTGCCCAAGGATTTGGATCACTGGGGTTGATGACATCTGTATTGATGGCTCCCGATGGAAAAACCATTGAAGCAGAAGCCGCACATGGTACAGTAACACGTCATTTCCGTGAGCATCAAAAAGGAAATCCTACTTCCACAAACCCTATTGCATCTATATTTGCATGGACAAGAGGGTTGGCACATCGTGGAGAACTTGATGGAAACAAAGAACTAATTGACTTTGCCAATACTCTGGAAAAAGTCTGTATCGACACTGTTGAGTCAGGTAGTATGACAAAAGACCTTGCTCTTATTATCCATGGAAAAAATTTAAACACAAGTCATTACTTAACTACTGAAGATTTTCTCGATGCACTTGACCAAGCATTAAGATCAAAAATATCCTTGTAAACCAATAACACAAATTAATGAACACACTTAAGAGTAAATTATTTGAAAAAATTGAAGCTCATCGACCCAGGATTAAAAGATTACTAGATGATTACGGCGAAACAATAATTAATGACGTAACAGTTCAACAAGTGATCGGTGGTATGCGAGGTATTAAAAGCCTCATTACTGATATATCATACCTTGACCCATATGAGGGAATCCGATACAGAGGTTATACTTTACCCGAAGTTTTCGAAAAACTTCCTAAACCTATGGGTAGTAAAATGCCTTATGTTGAAGGATTATTCTACTTATTGCTTACTGGAGAAATGCCTACCGAAAGTCAGGTTGCAGATGTTATTTACGACTCCGTAAACAGAAGGCAATTACCAAAGTATGTTTACGAAGTAATTGATGCATTTCCAAATAACAGTCATCCGATGGTTATTCTTTCGTCTGCAGTGATGTCGATGCAACGTGAGTCGATATTTAACATTAAGTATCAACGTGGGATGGACAAAGTAGATTACTGGGATCCGACATACGAGGATGCATTTAGTCTAATAAGTAAGCTTCCGGTGATTGGTGCATACATTTACAATAAACTATATACAAAAAAACAAAACGTTTATCAGGATCCAACTCAAGATTTTGGAGGTAACTTTGCTTCAATGCTAGGTATCGATAAGCCTTATGATGATGTGTCAAGAATGTACTTTATACTACATGCTGATCATGAAAGTGGTAACGTGAGTGCTCATGCCGGCCATTTAATTTCTAGCTCATTATCTGACGTATATTATTCTACATCAGGTATGATTAATGGATTAGCAGGTCCTTTACATGGTTTAGCTACTCAGGAAGTTCTTAGATGGATTCAGGATATAAGAGGTAAGTTAGGAAATAAAGTTCCAAGCGAAGATGAAATGAAGAAGTTTGTTCATGATACATTAACTGGTGGCCAGGTTATCCCTGGTTTTGGTCATGCCGTGTTGAGAAAAACTGATCCACGATATTCAATTCAGCGCGATTTTTCATTGGAACACCTTGCTGATGATGAGTTATTCCATTATGTTGATATGCTTTATAAAGTTGTCCCTCCAATACTTAAAGAACAAGGGAAAGCAAAAAATCCATGGCCAAATGTTGATGCACAGTCAGGTGTAATTCAGTGGCATTACGGATTAACCCAGTATGATTTCTATACTGTACTATTTTCCATAGGAAGAGCTCTTGGAGTATTATCAAATATTATTTGGGCACGCGCATTAGGTTATCCGATCGAAAGGCCAAAATCGATTACTACAGATATGCTTGAACAAATGGTAGGAATTAAATAGAAACTCCCTAATTCAAAATACAAAAGTCCTTTTCGGTAATTTCGGGAAGGACTTTTTTTTATCTTGATCCTTTACATTTCTCCACTAATTGACGAATTTCAATATTTTAGTTGTCGGTAATATTGAAGCTTTTCCAATCCATATCAAATAGGATTGCAAGTTTGCTAGAGTTGCTTTTGATAGTTCTGGCATATTCTATAATTTTTACTATCTGTAGTTATTATGAAGTTTAAATAATTCAAATTCTAAAGTCGCACTTTAATCTTTAATTGGTATAATACTACATCCTTGATGTTGTAATGATACAAAAATGTTATATGGGTTTATCCTTTTTAAAAGCCAAGAAATGTACCAATTTGATAGGTCAGAAATGAAACCAGATATGCCAATGCTGTTGTGTAAATTGTTAAGAACAATGACCATTTCCAGTCACCTGACTCATTTTTTATAGCCGCAACAACAGCAATACATGGAAAATAAATCAGAATAAAAAGCATAAACGATAATGCTACCAATGGAGAAAACACATTCTCTCCTTTTTTGGGACCGCTATCATATATCTGATTTTGTAATTTACTAACTAGCATCTGATTATCTTCAACATCATCACTTGACTGGTAAAGGACTCCCATGGTACTTATTACTATTTCTTTGGCAGCTGAACCGGCAATTAAACCAATTCCCATTTTCCAATCAAATCCAAGAGGTTGAATTGCAGGTTCTATAAACTTGCCAATTTTACCTATATATGAATTTTCCTGTTTTTCACTAAGTTTTACTGAATATAGTATGCTAATGGAATCAGCAAGAGCAGTTTGATTTGTGCTATTATTTGACAGGACTAATTGTGAATTCAAAGATTCAATTTGTGCATCATACTTGGTATCGATATTTGTATTAAGAGGAAAATATCCCAATGCCCATACAATTAAACTTGCCACTAATATTATGGTGCCCATTTTTCTTAAATACTGCTCAGCTTTATACCATGTTTGTTTAAGTACACTTGTAAAAACCGGCATCCGGTAAGGAGGTAGCTCCATGACAAATGGTATAGTTTCAACTTTGAAAAGAGTCTTCTTCATTATCCATGCAACTATACCAGCTAATACGATCCCGAACATGTATATACCAAATAATAAAGTTCCTCTAAAATCGGTAAAAAATGCTGTGATCAACAATATATAAACCGGATACCGCGCACTACACGACATAAAAGGAATAATAAGCATAGTTACTAATCTGTCGTTTTTGTTTTCGATGGTACGGGTTGCCATGATAGCTGGAACGTTGCACCCAAACCCCATCAACATTGGCACAAACGACTTTCCATGTAGTCCGACTTTATGCATGAGTTTGTCAACGATAAAGGCCACTCTGGCCATATATCCTGAAGCCTCCATTAATGTTAAAAAGAAAAATAGAATTAGAATATTTGGAAGAAAAACTATTACTCCTCCTACTCCACCAAGTATTCCTTCTACCAGCATATCTTTTATCATACCGTCAGGTAGAATAGATGAAAGAAGATTACCTGAATAACTAACTAGCATTTCAATCCATTGCATTGGATAATTGCCAATGTAAAATGTGCTTTGAAACGTTATCCAAATTGCGAATAGGAAAATCGGATAACTAAATAACTGACTAGTTACGATATTATCAATAAGTCGGCTTTTGGTTAATTTATTATGTGCCGGAGCCTTTTTTAATGTTTCTTTTAATGCGCCTTCAATAAAACCATATTTGGCATCAGTAATTATTGTTTCTAAATTTTCATTTCTTAGTTTTTCAATTATTTCAGATTGATTTTTGCTAACCCTTTTAATTTCATCTGAATTATTACATAAACTAATCCGTGTTAACTCTTTTTCATCTTGCTCGAGAAGTTTAATAGCCAAATATCTTGGGGCTACCTTATTTGTTAAAATTTTATTATCGTCGATACATATTAAATCTTGCAATATCTTTATTGATCGCTCAATCTTAATGCCATAATTTATATGGATATGACGAGTTATCGGTTCAGAGTCGTTATGTACAGATATTATCTTATTGAATAGTTCATCAATTCCATTACCTTTTGATCCAACCGTTGGAATCATTGGTATACCTACCATTTTTGACAGACTATGGTAATCAAATATATCGCCCTTTTCATTAAACTCATCCCACATATTCAAAGCTATAACAACTTTGATGTCCATGTCGATTAATTGGGTTGTTAGGTAAAGATTCCTTTCGAGATTCGAGGTGTCAATAACATTTAAAACAACATCAGGAAGTTCGTTAACGATATGATCTCTTACAAATAATTCTTCAGGAGTATAACTTGTAATTGAATATGTGCCAGGTAAATCAACCAGATTAAACGTGTAGCCACCATGAGAAAATTTAGCCTGCTTGGCATCAACTGTTATGCCACCATAATTACCGACCTTTTCTCGTGAATGAGATGCAATATTGAAAATTGTTGTTTTACCACAATTGGGATTACCAACAAGAGCTACATTTATTATCTTACTGCTGGGAAGAATAGGAGCCAAATCCAATGCCTGCTCCAACTGAAGTACTCCATTGAATTCGCTATCTATCGATTCGTAATTATCAGTGTTAACAACTTCAATTAATGATGCTTCACTTCGACGCAGAGAAACCTCATAACCCATTACATTATATTCAATGGGATCTTTTAAGGGGGCATTTTTAACAACAATAACCTGTTTACCAACAATAAAACCCATTTCAATAATGCGTTTTCGAAACGCACCACGACCTCTTACCTTTACGATAATTGCCTTATCACCACTTTTGAGTTCGCTCAGATTCATATTGTGCAAAAATAAACATCAAATAATAAGGATACCATCATTCAATATTAGTTGCAAAGTAAAGGATTGTTAGGGATCAGTATGATACCCAGATTTGGGTATTCTTACTAATATGGTGTATCAAGTTCTTCCTCAAAATAGATGAGGTGATGTATCCTTGAAAAAATATTTCCAACTCGATAACCCCAATGATTACCAAGTAATGTACTACACTCACTTATGGCATTTTCCCTTGCCGCTAGTGTATTCTTCTGAAGCAACATAAGAAAATCCTTCATATCCTGATAAATATCGGCAATATTTTCGCTGAGGCTTGCTTTAAGAGGCTCAGTTTCATTAATATATTGAGGATCGATTACCCAGAATTCATCATCTTTCCCAAACTTGTCCCTAAGCTGGGTGAATATTTGTTCCCATTGTTCTTCAGTTACAAAGCGTTCGTTTGCTTCGGGGTTGTTGGGAGTAACCTCGGGCAATAATGTGCCTTTTAAGTATAACAATGGCAGTATTCGTTGTGTAAAGTCTAAAATTGTTTCCTTATCTTTTTTCTCAAGTGTTTCGAAGAAGTAACAAAACTCGTTTGCTACTGTAGCCATTTCAATCACCGATTTTGATAGGGTAATATCATCAATTGTTTGGTCAGACATATCAATATTTTTTAGACTTCCGTTGTTTGTGATTAATCCAATCCCAAATCGGATACATAGTTACCTATACTATCTTCCAACTGAGCGTCAACTTTCTCAAAGTCTGATTTATGGACTAGTGGAGCCACAACACCAAAATAGAACTTTATTTTAGGCTCAGTACCTGAGGGCCTTACACTTACCTTTCCACCATCAGCGGCAATAAATTGTAATACATTGGATGAAGGAAGGTCTATTTTCTCCTCAACGCCAGTTTCTGTATTCTTTGAAATACCTGTGAGATAATCATTAATAACAACTACCTTCGAACTATTCAAACTTACTGGTGGATTAGCTCTAAAATCCTTCATCATATTTTGGATTTCTTCTGCTCCTGATTTTCCTTTACGAACTACCGAAATCAATTTTTCTTTATAAAGACCGAATTCCACATAAATATCCAGTAGTAAGTCATAAAGTCCAATGCCTTTATCAGCAGCCCAAGCGGCAGTTTCTGCAATCATAGCACATGATATAACGGCATCTTTATCTCTAACAAAATCGCCAACTAAGTATCCGTAGCTTTCTTCTCCTCCTCCAATGAAGGTTTTCTCTCCTTCAAACCGCTTAATTATATCAGCAATATATTTAAATCCTGTTAACACATCAAAATGCTCAACATTATCTTTTTCAGCGATTTTAGCAAGTAATTCAGAGGTTACAATCGTTTTTACAATAAACTCATTTCCTGTAAGCTTACCCAACTCTTTCCATTTTGTTAGTAGATAATAGATTAATAATGAAGCAGCCTGATTACCATTTAAAAGTACCATTTCATCACCTTTTCTAATTGCAATACCAACACGGTCGGCATCAGGATCGGTGGCCATCACAAGGTCGGCATCTATATCAATTGCTTTTTTTATGGCCAATTCCAGAGCAGCAGATTCTTCAGGATTTGGCGATTTAACAGTTGGGAAGTTACCATCAGGAGTAGCTTGTTCATCAACCATGTCAACCTTTTCAAAGCCAAATAGTTTCAGTGCTTTTGGAACTAAGGTAACACCAGTTCCGTGAATTGGAGTATAAACTATTTTAAAGTCTTTCTGCCTTTTTATTGCATCAGGAGAAAGAGTCAGGGAATGAATTTTATCCAGATAAATATTGTCAACTTCCTCACCTATTATTTCAATTAAATCGTCATTACCAGCAAATTTTACGTCACTGATATCTTTAATGTTTAATACTTCCGTAATAACATTTTTATCATGGGGACTGATCAACTGACCTCCATCATCCCAATATGCCTTATAACCATTGTACTCTTTTGGATTATGAGAAGCTGTAATTACTATGCCACCCTGACAACCAAAATGACGTATTGCAAATGATAGTTCAGGGGTTGGTCTTAACGCATCAAATAAATATACCTTTATACCATTGGCCGAAAATACATCGGCAGTAATTTGCGCAAAATAATCGCTATTATTTCTTGAATCGCAGGCGATGGCAACTTTTATTATATCAAGATCGGTAAAATTCTTCTTTAGATAGTTGGCCATTCCCTGAGTAGCTGCACCAACTGTATATTTGTTCATTCTATTTGAACCAACACCCATAATTCCGCGAAGGCCACCCGTCCCAAATTCCAAATCACGATAAAACGATTCGGTTAATTCCTGAGGGTTATTTTCCATCATTTCTTTGATGGCATTTTTAGTTTCTTCGTCGTAGTTACCATTGAGCCAACTATTTGCTCTATCCATAACTCCCTGATCGATTCGTGTACTCATATCGTGATAATTATTTACAACTTACTATCCAAAATTTGATATTGATCTAACTCAGTTTACTTATCATGATCTTCAAACTATCCATCCAATACGGTACTTCAATTTGAAAATCGGATTTAATTTTAGCCTTATTTAGTACGCTATAGAAAGGCCGTGGGGCCTTTGCAGGAAAATCCTTTGATTCGATGGCAATAACATTACAATTAATATTTTGATGAGCCATGATGACTTTGGCAAAATCATACCAACTAATAACTCCCTCATTGCTGTAGTGATAAATCTCTTTTATAACATTATCTTCAACTTTGGTGATAATACTCATAATGGCAGAAGCCAAATCAGCGGCATAAGTAGGTGTACCAACCTGATCGGCAACAACACCAAGTTCATCACGATCATTTCCAAGCCTTATCATTGTTTTAACAAAATTGTTCCCGAAGCTCGAGTATAACCATGATGTACGTATAATCACTGCTTTTTTTGACAATCCCAATACAGCCTCTTCACCCTTAAGTTTTGTTAATCCATAATATGAATCCGGGGCAGGTGGATCAACTTCTTCATATGGTTTAAAATTACGGCCATTAAACACATAATCAGTTGATATATGAATTAATAAGGAATTATTTCTATTACAGACACCAGCGATATTTTCAACCGCTTTGTAATTAATTAGCATCGCCAATTCCTGATCATCTTCGGCCTTATCTACGGCAGTGTAGGCAGCACAATTTATACATACTGAAACATCATTACTGTTGAAAAACGTATCAACTGCATCTGCATCAGCTAAGTTAAGTTCATCAACATCTGTAAAAATAAAATTGTATTGTGGAAACTGACTCGAAAGCACTCGTATTTCAGATCCCAGTTGACCATTACTACCGGTAACAAGAATATTATTCATTAGGTGTAATTTATTAAATATCGGTTATCTTTCTTCTTTAAGTAAGTTATCGAAGAATTCGATTGTACGTTTTAGTCCTTCATCAAGCTTAATTTTTGGCTCCCAACCCAATTTGCTTTTTGCCAAAGTGATATCGGGTTGACGTTGCATTGGGTCATCCGAAGGAAGATCTTCAAAAACAATTTTCGACTTACTCCCAATTATATCAATAACTTTCTGTGCTAATTCCAATATTGTAAATTCTCCAGGATTACCTACATTAACAGGCCCTGTAAAATCATCGCCTGTTGCCATCATTTTGGTCATGCCGTTAATTAGATCTTCAACATATTGAAAACTTCGGGTTTGATTACCTTCTCCATATACCGTAATATTTTTTCCTTCGAGTGCTTGAACAATAAAATTAGAAACAACGCGACCATCATTTGGGTGCATGCGTGGTCCGTAAGTATTAAAGATTCGGATAATCTTTATCTTAACATTATTTTGTCGGTGATAATTAACAAACAAAGTTTCAGCCACACGTTTTCCTTCATCATAACACGACCTTGTACCAATTGGGTTAACATGACCCCAATAATCCTCCGTTTGTGGATGAATTTTTGGATCACCATAAACTTCACTTGTTGAAGCTTGAAGTATTTTGGCATTTATTCGTTTTGCCAAACCAAGCATATTAACAGCTCCCATAACCGATGTTTTAACAGTTTTTATCGGATTATGTTGATAATGAATTGGGGAGGCGGGGCATGCAAGATTGTATATTTGATCAACCTCAATAAAAAATGGCATAGTTACATCGTGTCGGATAATTTCAAAATAATGATTACCCATTAGATGTTCAATATTTCTTTTTTGTCCTGTAAAATAATTATCCAAACAGATAACTTCATTTCCTTCATTAAGCAATCTTTCACAAAGGTGTGACCCTACAAATCCTGCACCGCCAGTAACTAAAATTCGATTCATAATTACAATATTAAAAAAGGCTGCAATAATCTTGCAGCCTTGAGTTACTTACGTTTATGTCATTTCAACTCCAATACCTGTATAGTCGAAACCATATTCTTTCATTTCGCCTACATCATAAATATTTCTTCCATCAAATATAACAGGTTTTTTGAGTAGTTTTTTTACAACTTTGAAAGTTGGAAACTTAAATTCTGGCCATTCGGTCATAATAAACAAACCATCAGAATCAATTAATGCTTCATACATATCATTATGGAATTCGATCGTATCACCTAATACTCGCTCTGCCTCTTCCATTGCAACCGGATCATATGCTTTAACCTTAGCACCTGCATCAAGAAGTTTTTTTATCACCACCAATGAAGGAGCTTCACGCATATCATCAGTTTGAGGTTTAAAAGACAGACCCCATATTGCAAATGTTTTTCCGCTTAGATCACCATCAAAATACTTCATAGCTTTACCAAAAAGTATTGATTTTTGCCTTTCATTAACATTTTCTACCGCCTTAAGAACCTCCATACTATAACCATAGTTATCAGAAGTTTTAATCAGAGCTTTAACATCTTTAGGGAAACACGAACCACCATAACCTGTACCAGGATAGATGAAGTATTTTCCAATTCTTCGATCCGATCCAATTCCTTTTCTAACTGCATTTACATCAGCACCTACTATCTCGCATAAATTAGCAATATCATTCATAAAGCTAATTTTTGTTGCCAACATCGAATTTGCTGTATACTTTGTCATTTCTGCAGAAACTATATCCATAAAAATTACCGGATGTCCGCTCATGGTAAATGGCTTATATAGTCTAGCCATTATTTCTTGAGCCTTCTCAGAGTCAATTCCTACAACAATTCTGTCGGGTTTTAGAAAATCGTCAACAGCAGCACCTTCTTTCAAGAATTCAGGATTCGAGGCTACATCAAATTTTAAATCAGAACCTCTTTTTGCAAGAGCATCTTTCATTGCTGTACGTACCTTTTCAGCAGTTCCAACCGGCACAGTACTTTTTGTAACCATCAATAAATAATCACTCATGTGTGTTCCAACATCGGTAGCAACCTGAAGAACATATTGCAAGTCGGCACTTCCATCCTCATCAGGTGGTGTTCCAACAGCGCCAAAAACTACACTCACACCATCAAGACTTTCTGCGAGTTTTGTGCTAAACTTTAAACGTCCCTTTTTAACGTTACGTTCTACCATCTCCTCCAAACCGGGCTCATAAATTGGAATAATACCCTTGTTTAGGTTTTCAATTTTCTTTTCATCAATATCAACACACGTAACATCAATACCAACTTCAGCGAAACAGGTGCCGGTTACTAAACCAACGTATCCTGTACCAACAATAGTTATTTTCATTTTATAATTTTATTTATCCAATAGTAATTTATTAAAATCAAAAGTAATCTTTTTGGGTGAATCTACAAATCCTCTTGTTAAATTATTAACACTATTTAATTAATTTGGTATTTAACACCAAGCCCAAAGGATTCATTGATCTGCAACTTAGGACTTTCAGATGTTTGTGTTTTTTCGCCATCAATTGTATTATAATTGGGGAACTTTGCATTGTGATCGTATTTTAAATGCATGTACAGTACCGTAGCGAATATTTTATTTATGGAAAAAACCACTCGTGTATCAAGGTCAACATCTATATTCCAACGATTTTTTATATCAAAATCCAGATAATTATTATGTAAGGTAAGAGCTGTATTTAGCTTAACATTTTTCATAATCTCAGCCTTGTAGGTGGTAAATAAGTTAAGTCCTACTTCGCCCAGAAATTGTTTGCCCGGGACTATAACATTTCCAAGTGAGTCAAGTGTTGCTTTTTTAACTCCGTAAAGTCCCTTATTTGCAAGTTCATCATTCAATACAAAGGTTACCTTACCAGAAACAGGACTCATGAACAATTGAAATTCATCATTGGGCTTAAAATTAAATCCGAATGAAATTGTAAGGTATGCAGGAGCAAAAAATGCTGAAATCAACGTAGAGTCATCAGGATATTTATACCCATTTGCAAATTGAGTTTTTAAGATAGTAAAATTAGTTAAACTCCATTTCTTCGAAATTTGATGACTAAAGGCTACCGATAAATTTAATTTATCATTTGTTTTTTCAATTCTCTTGTCGATATAGCCAACTAATCCAAATACAAGATTACCTGATTGATCATAAGTAAATTTATCTTTCTTGTATTTGAGATCATAATCAAACTCAGCCTTACCCGACAGAGAACTCTCACCGCCAGCTGCCCAGTTAACAAAAGCATTTTGTGCCACCGATACTAAGCTAAGGCTTTTATAATTCCACTTTTTAATCGTATCATTTGACGATGAGTAGCTTGTGGTATCAGTTTCAAATCCAAACGAAAGTACAGGAATTATGAATGCTACCAATAGCAAAAATCTATTCATAATATTACTCATTATGCCCCACTAATTAATATCTTAATGAGAGTTTTATATTGAATGATTATAACGATAAAGGTAAATATATGTTATTGGTGAAGTAATATTTAAGCCAAAAAAGAATTATTTAAGCCATTTGTCTAGCCAATTAAAGAAAGTACGTTGCCATAAGATACCGTTTTGCGGTCTTAATACCCAATGATTTTCATCTGGAAAATAAAGATACTCAGCAGGAACGTCTCGCAATATTGCTGCATTAAACGCAGTCATACCTTGTGTTACAACAACTCTATAATCGAGTTCGCCGTGGATAATAAGAATTGGAGTATCCCAGTCTTGTACAAATTTATGTGGTGAATGAGCATAGGCTTCCTGTGCAACCTTGTTTTCCTTTTCCCAGAACGGGCCACCCTTGTCCCAGTTCTCGAACCACATTTCTTCAGTTTCGAGGTATTGGGCTTCTTCATTAAAAATACCGTCATGAGCTACAAAGGCTTTAAATCTGCCATCATGATTACCAGCTAAATAGTACACAGCATAGCCACCTGCACTTGCTCCAATAGCGCCAAGTTTGTTTTCATCAATAAAAGGTTCTTTTGATAACTCATCAATTGCCGTTAGATAATCCTGCATGCTTTTACCGTGATAATCGCCACTTATTTGCTCTTGCCAAGCCTGTCCAAATCCACTTACACCACGTCGTGCCGGAGCTACAATAATATAGTCATTGGCTGCCATTATTTGATAATTCCATCTATAATGAAAACTCTGACTTAAAGGACCCTGTGGACCACCCTTACAATAAAGTAATGCTGGATATTTTTTAGAGGAATCGAAATTAGGTGGGTAAATTACAAACACTTGCATGTCTTCACCATCGTGAGTTTTTATCCATCTTTCTTCAGTTCTTCCCATTGAAAGCTGATCGAGGAGTTTTTTGTTTGTGAAAGTCATTTGTTGGGCACTTCCTTTTTTAGGATTTACCAGAAATAACTCGGTGGGCAAAGCCATTGTTTGTTTTGCAGCAACAAGTTGTTTTCCTGCAATGGCTACACTACGGTAATCATGCAATCCTTCTGTAATCTGTGATATCTCTTTTGAAGAAAGATCAAACCTGTATATTTGAAATGCTCCATGCCAATCGCTTGTAAAATATATATGCTTACTATCCGCAGTCCATGAAATGCTACCGACATTTTGAT
>JABMPH010000247.1 GCA_013203805.1 Bacteroidota bacterium
ACAAAGTGCTTCACAAAGGCACACAAAGGTACAGACAGTGCTGTATGTAAGGAATTTACTATAATTACCAAATTGTGTGGAGCACACTGATTAGTTACAAAACTAGTTACTTTCATACACTCGAATTCTTTTTTTGTCGGCTGTATAAGCGCCAAAGTACCCCAAGGCCTTATTACTTAGATTAGATATTGGATTATATGGAGTACTACCCATTCCTCCTGAACTAAGCGCATCGTTTAATGTTCTAAAATATTCGTAAGTATTAAACCCAATACAGTCGAGCCTAACCGAAATTGTATCACCAGTCATGGCTTCAACACCCCACAAAGCATATTTAACATATTTGCCATTAATAAGTTGGTCGCTACTTAATGAGTAGTAATTCATTCTACCACTAATTGTTGAATCATTAACGCTAATATTAAAACGATAATAGTCTATAGTTTCAACAGGGTCTGTAAAATAGCAATAAATAGTAAAACGTGGGTTTTCTTTATTGCCTGATCCGGGTCCGCCAAATTCCATTTTTTCAAAACTTAACGAATCGATGAATACCTTGTTTGGCAGATAATCTGAGCCGGTATATTCTTTATCCTTATAAACTACATTTATTGAGTAGGTCCGGTCGCTTTCACCAATAAGATTTTTTGTGAAATATTTTCCATCTGATTCTTCTGATAAAGTATCAGCATGATTCAGATTATCAACTACTACTACTTCGGCTCCTGAAACTAGCATAATACCCTCAGCTGTATAGTAGTCGCCGGATGTAGTTATCGAAACCTGATATGGTCCAGGGTCAGAAGTGATATTACCTTCAATTACAATTCGTGGTTCAGCAGAATTTAAGTCAAGATCAATAACCTTTTCGCACGACATAAAGAGTGCGCTAATGATTATTGCAATGATCCAAATATGGTTATGAATTTTTTTCATTTCATTAAAATTTAAAGTTCCAGGTTACAGAAGGAATAATTGAGAATAGTGAGAACTGAACAGCTTCCATGGTGCCCGGAACTGTTTCACTTTCCTCGAAAGAGATAGAATAGGCATTTTGACGTGCGTAAGCATTATAGATTGAAAAATTCCAACTTGACTGGAATTTCTGAGTTTGTTTCCCTTTAAGAGTTAAACTCAAATCCAGACGGTGATAGTCGGGCATTCTGTAACCATTTCTTTCAGTATATAGTGGTACAATATTGCCATCTATTAAATATTGTCCGCTTGGCATTGTTACTGCATCACCAGTATAGTACAACCATGATGCTGAAACTGCAAGCCTGTCATTAATATCATACATTCCAACAACCGAAACATCATTCGTTCTATCCTGTCGTGCCGAAAACCAATCGCCGCTGTTTATTGCATCAAACTGTCGTTCGGTTTTGGAAAGAGTGTATCCCACCCATCCGGTAAATTTGCCAAGGTTCTTCTTAAGTAATAACTCAACGCCGTAAGAACGCCCTTTTCCAAAAACAAGATCTGCTTCAACATGTTCATTGAGTAATATGTCTGCACCATCTTTGTAATCAACAAGGTCGTACATATCTTTATAATAAACTTCAATTGAAGTTTCAAATGTATTGTTCAAAAAATTCCTAAAATAACCAACAGAATATTGGTTAGCTTTTTCAGGCTTTATTAACGAACTACTTGGCACCCAAACATCGGTTGGGTTATCAGAAGTTGAAGCTGACAGAAGATGAATATATTGTGCATTTCTTTGGAATGAAGCTTTCAGTGAGCTGCTTTCGTTGAGTAAATAACTCATTGATAATCGGGGTTCGGGTTCAAAATATGACTCTATGAGCTCACCTTTATTATAGATTTTTTCATTAATTATTTCTCCATCCGAATCATATTGGAAAACCGATCCGGGCCCAACTTCGTTAAACAATGAAAAACGGATTCCATAATCAAGCTTAACCCGTGATCCGAGTTTTTGCTCATTGGAGAGATATATTCCACTCTCAAATGCATGCTTTTTATCTATAATAATGTTATCAATTTGAAGTTCGCCAGCTGATATGAGGTCACCAGGTTTAAAGGTATGGTAAATAACATCCATGCCAAATTTTACTGTATTATCTGTATTGGCAAAAAAAGTGAAATCTTGCTTTATATGATAATCTTCAATACCCGATGATATCTCAAATTCAGAATTGCTTTGAGTTATATTTATCTGATAATTATAGCTGCTGTATATTAATGTAGTATTTGAAAATAACCGACTATTAAATAAATGATTCCATCTCAATGTGCCAGTAGTGTTTCCCCAGTTAAACCCAAATTTTTCGGTTCCAAGTTTATCCTTGCCAAAATAGCCAGATATAAATAATCTGTCATTTTCACCAATTCTGTAGTTTGCTTTAGCATTAAGGTCGTAAAAAAACAACGACATGTCACTAAAGTCCTTGTCAAAAAGACCAAAAAGTACATCAGCATATGTTCTTCGTCCGGAAACAATGAATGACCCTTTATCTTTAACTATGGGACCTTCAATTGTAAGTCGTGATGAAATTAAACCCAAACCACCTGATACACTATACTTCTTTTGGTTCCCCTCTTTCATATGCACATCCAGTACAGAGCTGAGTCGACCTCCAAATTTTGCAGGAATACCGGCTTTGTAAAGAGTCATATCTTTTATGGCATCGGAATTAAAAACAGAAAAGAACCCCATTAAGTGGCTAGCATTATAAACCGGAGCTTCGTCCAGTAAGATAAGGTTTTGATCAGTATTTCCGCCTCTGACGTAAAAGCCACCTTTGCCCTCACCACCACTGCTAACTCCGGGCATTAGTGTTAGGGTTTTAATAATATCCATTTCACCAAATAGTACGGGAATTTTATTAATCTCCTTAATATCCATTTTTACGACACCCATTTCAGCAGATCTGATATTTGCATCGTCAGCTTCTCCTTTGATTACAACCTCATTCAAAGTGGATTCCTGAACCTTTAATTCAAGATCGTTTATTTGACTTTTACTAAGATCAATAACAACGGTGTTTGATTCAAAACCAATGTAGCTATATCTAATATGGTAATTACCTTTGGGGATAGTTAATGAATAGTAACCATAAACATTGGTAGTTCCACCACTTTTAAGTTCTTCGATATAAATTGTAGCTCCAATGAGTTCCTCCCCGGAAGAGGCGTCTTTAACATATCCGCTAAGTGTAAATTTTTCCTGTGCGAAAAGATGGCTTATTGTAAAGAGAAATATAATTATTGAAAATGTTCTTGACATAAAGGTGTTGTTTCTTCCATTAAGTTTTCTAAACGCAAAGTAACGGAGAACATTGTTTGGTTGTATTATCCCTTTGTTAAATATCATTAAAAAACAGACCCCCGAAATACAAGATGTGAATGTTTTCCATTTGGTTAAATTAATAAATCACAAAAACTATCAATAATTTATCGCTATTGATAGGAAGGCTGTTAAGCACTATCAATTACTGAAAATTTAAAAAGGTTTTTCTATTTGCATGTAGGACTAGCATTGTGAAATTATGTTAAAATCCAAAATCCATATACTTAATTTGGCAGCTTGTTAGTTATAGGTTACAGTAAATAACTAAAGAATTTCATCAAATGAACATAAATAAGAATATAGCTGTAAGTGATTCAGGGTTCATTTTTAACTCAACAACTGGTGAATCTTTTTCTGTAAATCCGATTGGAGTTGAAATCATAGAATTACTCAAACAAGATAAGAACGTTAGCGAGATTACACGGCAGCTGAACTCAAAATATAATGCAGATATTGCAACAATTGAAAATGAAGTACTAGATTTCATACATAATCTTGAGTTAAACTCATTACTTGATAGTCAGGATGCAGCTTAATTAATTGATGCCCGAAAAAGCGGACTAAAAAATGACCCTTTTGGTTCTAATTAAGTTTAGAGCCAAATTATATTTCATATTAATTCATCACCTGATACAGACTAACTATTGCAATATCAACTAAATCAATGTATCAGGATTATTGGTATTTTTGCATGGCTATCAAGATAGTTTTAAAAATATCAATTGAAAACATCTATAATTATTCAGGCTTACTACAATAGTAGCTGAATATCCGGATTATGTTTGGGATGATTGATTATAAGCAAAACACTTTTTTGAATTAAGGATTTTGATGTTGCATTGGATATGGGAAGTGGCAATAGCTCTTAAACATATAAATATCTAGATATTGGAATTTTTGGTATAATAGGTTTGTCTAAATAGTAATTTATACAAAAGTCGAGTTACTAAGGTTATTAAACTTATAGCTTAATTTGCAGAAAAATATTTAAATGAAGAATTCTTTTTTAATCGTGACTTATGTAGTGTTCTTTTCAATAATAACTTTTGGACAAAACAGGAATGAGATTATTAGTACAGCTAACAAATTATTAAGCGAGAATGAATTTAGGCTTGCTGAAAATTTACTGGAAGCTAATTATAATGATAATTCTTCCGACTTGGAGTTTAACTGGTTGTATGCCTACACCGCACATATAAATAAACATGAAAAATTAGCTAAGAAACTCTACAAAAAAGCTATGTCAATTTCTCCTGAAAATATGGATTTAAAGTTGGAATATACCCGAACACTTTATGAGAGTGGAAATCTAAGGGAAATTCAACCATTAATAAACGTGTTAAAGGAAAGTGCAATTGATCAATCAGAGGTATTGTTACTTGAATCTAAGACTAATTATTGGAAAGGGAAGTTTGGCAAAGCAAATGAAAGTTTGAAAGAATTTAATAGTGTTTACCCTGAGTCAAACCTCACCAATGAATTAACCAAGTCAATACAAGATACAAGATCCCCTAACATAAGAATGGATGTTAGTTATTTTACAGATAATCAACCATTACAGGCTGTTTCAGAACAAATTGAATTTGGTCAATATCGATCGTGGTTGTTGTATCCTACCTTAAGGGTTAAGAATTTTAATTTTAGTTCTTCATCTCAAGTAGTTGCGGTATCTGTAAGTAATCTTTTTCAGTTTGTAGGTATTGGATTGTCTTCCAAACTAGAAGGTGGTGTTTATTACAATCAAAACATAAACAAAACTAATTTCATTGGGGCAATATCTTTAACTAAGAGTTTTTTAAAAAAAATAAACCTTGAGGTAGGAGTAAATCGTAATCCTTACATAGCTACCAGGGTTAGCACTACTTACGAATTGCTTCAAAATAATGCATATGCCACAATTGAGAGTGGCATCATTAAACCGATATTTCTCCATGTGGGATATAATTATCAATTTTTCGACGACCAAAACAATATTCAAACTTTTGGGGTCTGGGGTCTTAGTAAGCCCGTTTTTAAAACTTCATTTAAGCTCCAATTGGGCTACGGTTTCAGTTATTCTGATTCTAAAACTATTTTATATGTTCCATCCAAACCTATAGTTGCCAATACAACTGATGGTTATAGTATTGTTGAAGGAGAGTATTCGCCTTATTTTACTCCTGATGACTTATTGATAAATTCGGCAATTATTGTTATGGGCATTAAGTTGGCTAAAAAAATTGAAATCACAGCCAAAGGGAACTATGGATTTTACGCACATGCAAAAATACCACAGCTAAGCTCAATTTCTGAGCAAGTTAGTAATAGTAATATTTCACTTGCAAGCTATAAATCTAATTTTCATCCTTTTGATTTGGAAATGTCAATCGATTATAATTTAAATAATAGCATTACCATTTCAGCTAAATCTTCGTATTTCGACACTTATTATTATAATAGTTTAAATACCGTGCTTAGTCTAAATTACAGATTTTAATATATGAATACAAAGCTAAGAAAGGAACTATGGGTGTTTAAGAAATCTAAACTTCCTACTAAAACCGACTTATTTGTTCTATTAATATTTACAATAGTTGGGTTAATTGGTGTATTTAAGCTTCTTGAATGGTGGTTTCAGGCAGA
>JABMPH010000248.1 GCA_013203805.1 Bacteroidota bacterium
ATTTTACCCTATTATCGTTATTTTTTCTATCCGTAGCTATGGCTATGCATCTCAAAAATGCCTCAATATGACAAAATATACATTGTAATAATTCCAAAGAACTAATTTTAGACAGCTTCTATTTAAGCAAATAATACTAGTTATTTGAAATAATCTGCTATAACCGAAAATAGTTTTTCGTGATTAATAGGTTTTTTAAAATATTGGTCGCACCCACTTTCCAAGCAGTTGTTTCTATCATCAGCACTGGCAAATGCTGTTTGTGCAATGATTACGATATCAGGATTTTCTTTTTTAATAAGCCTTGATGCCTCTAATCCATCCATAATGGGCATTCTAATATCCATTAAAACAATATCCACTTTTTGATCATTTTTGCATAAATTAACTGCCTCTTCGCCATTTTGAGCCCATAGAATATTTACACCTGTATGGGAAAGCACACCTCGTAAAAAGGCATAATTTTCTTTTACATCATCAGCGATTAAAATTGTATGTTGCGACCAATTATACCTACCCATAGTAAGGGATTGGTTGAGAAAAGAATCTTTAAAGCCTGATTTTGCCTCAAAAGGAATAGTGAAATAAAAGGTAGTGCCTTCATCTAACTCAGAGTCAAGCCAAATGTTACCTCCAAGGAGTTCAACAAAGGACTTACTTATTGCTAATCCCAGTCCCGTTCCTTCGAGATTTCGGCTATAAGTACTTTTATCCTGCCCATACTGTTCAAATATTTTATCTTTTTTTGTTGTTTCGATACCAACGCCGGTATCTTTAACATAAAACTGTATATATTCTGGAGCGATGCTTAGATATCCAAACTCTATATATCCATCATCAACAAACTTCAACGAATTTGTTAGTAGGTTATTGAATATTTGTTGCAAACGATGAGGATCAGTTTCAATTCTAAGATCTGAAGCCTTATCAGACAATACAAGCCTTAATTCAATATTTGTTTTAGCTCTGATTTCTTTCTCCTGTTTAAATGTTAACAGGATTTCCTGGAGAAAACTATTTACATTAAACATTGATTTTTGTATGGTAACCTGTCCTGCCTCAATTTTTGATATATCTACGATATCACCAATTAGCTGCATTAGTGATCTACCTGCTGCTTGAATTAATTTGGAAAACATCTCCTTTTCTTCCTCGGTGGTATCCTCATCCAATAATAAATCTGAAAATCCGATTATTGAGTTTAAAGGAGTCCTTAGCTCATGAGACATACTTGCTAACGAAAGGGATTTCATCCTATTAGATTCAGTAGCTTTTTTACTGGCTTCAATCAATTCTTTTTCATACTGTTTTTGTTTACTAATATCTCTAATTATAGCCAGACTATTATAACTATTACTATTATCAAGTCGAGTTAAACTAATATCAGTATAGAATATAGTTCCATCCTTTTTCTCATGTACCCATTCAAAATGTTGTGGAATACCATCTAAGGCAGCATCATGATAGCCAGATATATTTTGATTAACCTCGGTAAGCTCTCCTTCAACTTTAGGCGATAATTCACTTGGTGACATGCCTATAATTTCTTTTTTGTCATACCCAAACATCTGGCATCCATTGTCGTTAATATCAACAATCACCTGATTGTTTAGTAATACGATACAATCATTGGCATTTTCAAAAATTGCACTATATTTATAATCTGATTTTTTAACTAATTCCAATGAAGCTTTATATTGCTCTTGAAGTCCAATTAATAATGCAAGTGATTCTAAAGTATGTTCATCGTCTATACTAAACTCTCTTAAAGAGGTATCAGCAATTGCAAGGCATCCAATAACTTTACCCTCCGGCTGAATAAGTACACTTAAATAGGTTCTCAAATTATACTTCAAAACAATACTATCAGTTGTTGCAAACTTTGTTTTTTCAATATCAATTATGGATAATGGTTTTTTATCACCACCAGTGATCGCATTAAAACATATTTGGCCATTAACATCGGTAGTTATGGGTCTATCGTTAGTAGCCATGTCGCTTGTGATAATTTCTAATGAAGTATTAGATTCATCAATTTTATAGTAAAAACAATAACTACATTCAAGTATCTTTCTTGCTTCCCTAACTATCATATAGATATTTTCTACGGGATTTTTTGAAAGATTATTTGCTATATTACCAGGAAAAGAAAGCATAGTTTTCACTAGATTTAGATTTTATTCAGCAAAGTTAATAAAAGTCTTGCTTTATCGCTACAATCTGTTAAACAATTGAGATAAAAAAACTTATAGTAATAATAGAGTAAATTTATGTTTATTGAGACAACCTCATGTAAATTCACTTGTCATAACAATAACAGAATAATTAAAATGGTTTCTTAAAACCAGATAATATAAGTATTGTAAGAAAATTTGTCAAATTTAAATAACCTAAGTGGTTGTTCTGCAGAAGCCTTCGCTGTCAATTTATTTGATTGCGGGGCTATTTTTATTTATTAACGGCTTCGTAACGATTTCCGTTAGGTGGATCAACCTCTTTCATTATGTTAACCATTTCAATTTTTTCGGCAGGAGAAGCATCAGTAAATATATTTATTATCTCAGCTCTCTTGGCCTCCAAAAGAACCTGAAGTAAATATAAACTTGACCTCTTGTTATAAATATTTTTATAATACTTTAGCGTTTTTCCCACAACTGCTCTGCCACCAATTAAATCTTTCGACATCACATCAAGACCCTTAAGGTGATATTCATATAGCAGTTTTCGCATATCGGTATATGATGTATTAAGCAAATTTTCAATTAGTTGGTATCTATTTCTAGGACCTTCAAACGCCTGCCAACCTTTTTCGTTTGAATTTTGAGCCGAGGTAGCAACGGCCATTGCCTTCTCATAAAACTGTGTTCCTCCCTCCAGAGAGTATGTATCAAAATCAAGACCTAACATTAAATAAGCATAGAATGCAAGTATTGAGGTAAGATTATCCGTATAAGTCCCATCAGAATAATCCATTGATTGATGCGGCACAAATGCAAAGCGAACATCATTATCAACTAAATTAACAACAACTGAATTATAATCCGAACCATAAATCGGTCGTTGTAGAACAAGGTTTATACTACCACTAAATATATCACTTCCCTGAACTTCATTAATAGTGATAACCATAGTGAATTCGATACGCTCTTCAATTTTAAAATTGTAAGTCGACCAAACTCTGTTATTCATAAACTCAAAAATTGTTGTCTCCATGTTACTAAAAACACTGGGATCAATACCATCAACACTTTGATGTTGAATTTGAATATTACCTAAAAATTCCTGAGAAAAGCCGGGCGTTATACCTGCTAAATAAATTATGATAATAATAATGGCTTTTCGTATCATTATTTATGAATTTGAAATCTTATTAATTACTGATACAATATCCTGGGCAACTTCATATTTAGATTTAAGTCCATAAATTAGCTCATCGCCATTTTTGGTTAGTATAGTTACTTTATTTGTATCAAAACCAAAACCTGCTCCCTCATCTTTTAGTGAATTAAGAACGATAACATCAAGGTTTTTATTATTAAGTTTCTTTAAAGCATTTTGATGCTCATTGTCAGATTCTAGTGCAAATCCAACTAAAATTTGATTAACCCTCTTTATCTTACCTAAATCAGCAAGGATATCTACTGTCGGTTTTACTTCAATGGATGAAAAACCAGTGGCTTTTTTAATTTTACTCATATTAACTTTAACAGGAGTAAAATCGGCAACAGCTGCAGCCATTATAGTAATATCGGTTTCTGGAAATATAGTCATACATTTTTCGTGCATTTCAGCGGCAGATGTAACTTTATTAACCAGTATTCCATCCTCATTAATATCAATTGAAGTTGGTCCAGACACGAGAACTACCTCCGCTCCCTGATTTACAATAGCCTTGGCGATCTCATATCCCATCTTACCAGAGCTATGATTACCTATAAATCTAACAGGATCGATGGCCTCATATGTTGGGCCTGCTGTGATCATTACTCTTTTTCCAGAAAATGCAAGTGGTTTATTAAAGAGTTCCTCAATAACGCTAACAATGTTTTCGGGTTCCTCCATCCTGCCACATCCCATCAGTCCACTGGCCAACTCACCTTCAACAGGTTTAATTTGCTTATAACCAAATGATAGTAGTTTGTCAACACTTCCTTTTGTGGTTGGATGTTTATACATATCCAAATCCATTGCCGGTGCAAATAGTACGGGACAACGTGCTGATAGTACAGTTGTTAATAGCAGATTATCCGCAACACCTGTGGCCATTTTAGCCAGAGTATTAGCCGACACCGGAGCTACCAACAATAAATCAGCCCAAATGCCAAGTTCAATATGACTTGACCACGATCCGTCAACTTTATCAAAAAAATCAATTAATACCGGTCGTTCTGTTAGAGTTGATAATGTTAAAGGTGTAACAAAATCTCGAGCTGAAGGAGTCATAATAATCTGAACTTCTGCTCCAGCTTTCTTTAACAAACGTATAACAAAAGGTATTTTATACGCAGCAATACTTGCGGTAATCCCAATTATTATTTTTTTCCCGGTGAGCATGTTTGTTTAATTATTCAGCAACTTCTTTATGTGGATTTCTAATGTAGATATCTCCATTAAGAAACTCATTAACTGATAGTAATGTAGGTTTTGGTAATCCTTCATAAAAACGAGCTATTTCAATTTGCTCTCTGTTTTCAAAAACTTCTTCTAAATTATCACTTGCAGGTGCAAACTCTTCAATTTTTTGATCGAGTTCTTTTTTTATCTCATAACCAATTTGATTAGCTCTTTTTGATAGTACAACAATAGTCTCGTAGATATTCCCCGTTTTTTCATAGAATCTCTCTTTTTGACGAGTAACTGCTGTAGTTTCTGTTTTTACTTTTTTATAGTCCATTTGGTATAATTATTTATTCTTTAAATTTTCGTGTGCTCTTGTGTTGATAACTTCTACTTCTTCCAGATATTCACTTTCTGGAAATAAGAAGAGTAAATTATTATATGATTCAATTGTTTTTTCGTATCTCTCATCTTTCTTGGCATAGATACTTTTTTCAGCATAAGTAAAATATGCCTTTGTTATTGAAAAAAGTACATTTTCTTTGAAGTCAGTATCAGGATATTCATCGAGAAGATTTTCAAATGATGTTATAGCAGCCTGATAATCACCCATCTTATAATACAACATGCCCACATTATAGCTTTTAACTTCCAGCTTAGCCCTTAGGTCATCCATCAATCTATGTGCTTCATCAATTTTTGGGCTAGCAGGATACATATCGATAAAACCTTGTAACTCACGCAATGCAATGTAAGTATTTGTTTGATCAAGACTGGCTCTTGGTGATTCGAGATAATTACAGTATGCACTTAAAAAAGCTGATTCCTGAGCATATTCTCCTCTGGGATAGGTTTGCGCATATTGCTTATAATAATAGCTTGCTATCTGGTAATCTTTCATTTGAAAATAGCAATTGGCCGAATAATAGGTCAGCTTCTCACCTTTATCTGTTCCACGGTGCACAGCTCTAAGTATATCAAAAAACTGCAGAGCCCTGTTATAATCACCTTTTTCATATAAATCTACGCCGGTTTCATACTTTAACTCATTATTACCACTCTTTATAATTTTTGAGTAGTTATTACAAGCTGACCCAAGTATCACTATTCCAGCAATTAAAGTCAAAAAAACTGTTTTTCTTAGCATGGCGCAAAATTAGAATAATTTATTGAAGTACAAAACGATTTTATTAGGTCATTATTATTCCTTAACATCTTTTAATAAAGACTTTAACAAACATTAGGTTTTTACTATTTCTACCAAGTTAAAAATCATGTTAGAAATTACTATTTAATAGCTTGGTCAATAAAATGAATTCCATACTTTTGCATCGAATTTAAATTGGTTATTGAAATGGATGTTTTTAATAAATGCGTTGTTAATCTGGGGCCTTTAGGCCAGTATGCAAAAAAAACAGAAGGATATTATATGTTTCCCAAACTTGAGGGTGAAATTTCAAATTATATGATGTTCGAAGGCAAGAAGCGACTCGTTTGGAGCTTAAACAATTACCTTGGTCTTGCAAATCAACCTGAAGTAAGAAAAGCGGATGCTGATGCTGCTGCCGAATGGGGAATGGCATATCCAATGGGAGCACGTATGATGTCGGGGCAAACAAAATACCATGAACAACTTGAAAAAGAACTTGCAGATTTCGTAGGTAGAGAAGAATCCTACTTACTTAACTATGGATATCAGGGAATGGTAAGTATCATTAATGCAATGGTTGATCGAAAAGATGTGATTGTATATGATTCGGAAGCACATGCTTGTATTATAGATGGTATGCGTTTACATTTTGGAAAGAGATTTGTATATCCACACAACAATATCCAAAACCTTGAAAAAGAGCTTGAAAGGGCTACAAAAATAGTGGATAAAACCGGTGGTGGTATTCTAGTGATAACCGAAGGTGTATATGGTATGTCGGGTGACTTAGGAAAACTTGATGAAATTGTTGCCCTTAAAGAAAAGTTTGAATTCAGATTGTTTATTGACGATGCGCATGGTTTTGGTACTATGGGACCAACCGGAGCTGGTACCGACGAGCATTTTGGGCTTCAGCACGAAGTTGATCTTTACTTTGGAACTTTTGCAAAAGCGATGGCAGGTATAGGTGGTTTTGTAGCAGCTAAAAAGGAAGTAATAAATTATCTTAAGTATAATATGAGATCGCAAATTTTTGCCAAATCTCTACCAATGCCCATGGTTATTGGAGCTTTAAAGCGACTTGAATTACTTAGAACCAGACCAGAATTCAAGGAGAAACTTTGGACCATAGTAAATGCACTACAAAAGGGACTTACCGAAAATGGTTTAAACATTGGTAAAACCAATTCACCTGTAACACCGGTTATGCTCAATGGAGGAATTGCCGAAGCAACACAAATAACATACGATCTACGAGAAAACTATGATATTTTTTGTTCAATAGTTGTTTATCCTGTTATTCCAAAAGGAATGATATTGCTAAGACTTATTCCAACAGCAGTTCATACACTTGAGGATGTAGATTATACCGTTAAAACATTTGCAACAATTAAAAGAAAACTTGAAAACAACGAATACTCCTCCGAATTCCTGGAGAAAACCATTATTTAAAAACTTTACTAAATTAAATTGTTTCTAAAGCTTGCAGATGAGGCTGAATTCTGAATTTACAAAAACCAATTTTTGGATTATTGCAACTAATTCAACTGCCTCGTATATACTCGCATTCCTTTTGATTTTTTATGTGAATCATTTTGTAAAGATCCTATTAGCAGGAAGTTATTCTTATAATGTTGGTTTCGATTGGGATATTATCTATTATTATATAAAACCAAATGAATGGACCCATGATTCGGTCCGACTTATTTTTAGTTCTGGCCCGATTATAACATTTGTTATTGGATTAATATCGTTGGTGGCATTTTGGTCGTTAGTTGAAGAACCTGCAAGATTAAAGACCTTTTTCATGTGGTTAACACTCCATTCATTTAATTTCTTCTTTGGAGGATTATTAATAGGTAACATCTTTAAAAAAGGAGTTGGGCATGTTTTCAACTGGATGTACATGACGGACACATCAAAAATGATAGTTGCACTTGTTGGTTTTTTAGGATTGCTTGGCACAGCCTACATTATGGCCAGACCAGTTGCAATATCAGCTAATTCTTATTATAACAAGTTGGATTCTAAGAATTTTCCATTTTTTATTACGGCTCAAATTATAGTACCGGCTATACTTGGGACAATAATATACTTGAGTTTTTTTCTGCCAAGAATTTTATTTCAGGAAGCATACTCATGGATTAGTCTAAGTGTTATGCTTCTTTTTATAATTGGTAGAGTTAACAGGATGGAAACAACATATTTTGATGAAGATGATCGCTATATTGAAGTTTCATCCATAATACTTATTACAGCTATAGTAGTTATGGTTGGATTTAGAATTCTATTACGTAACGAGATATTGATTTCCTGGTAGCCCATTATGGCTTTTCCATGTTATAATAATATAGTTATCAACTTCTATTGATTATTATAAGGTAACATTAGCCACTACAGCCCAACGATTTTTCTTCTATATCGAAACACTAATATTCCTCCTATTGCTGCAATACCAACCCATATTGGCCAGTTAGCAAGAGGTACGGGAACGAGGGGAACAATGGATTTTATAGAAATATCATCTAAAGCAATATCTCCCCCGAAGCTGGTACCAGAAACATACACAAAACGAACTTGTACTGAATCCTGACCTTCATAAATTGAACCAACAAACATTAATTCTACCTTTTGCCATTCATCTAAGTCGTCTTGATATGGACCTCCGATATTAACAAATGTTCCTTGCATACCAATTTTTGCTTCAACATTTAATACACCCTGAGTAGTTCCATAAGCATGATACCAAAATTCTACTCCAGCTAAAGGCAGAGCCGTAATGTTAAAATATGGGCTTACTAAATCTGCTCTTTTGTAAGAATAACCTGTCCCATCACATGATGTTTCAACGTAAACATATTTTCCTGAAGCTGATCCAAGAGTATGATCAACTGAAGGGCCAGTTGCGGAAGAGCCGGTTCCTCCAACATCAACTAGCCAGTCGAGATCGTCAGTTGTTGGATTGCTCCATGTTAGTAATGTATTACAAACAGCCCCACAGCCTGTTGAACAGGTAGCCTCTGCTTCAAAATCTTGCGTATAAGGGAAGGTTGATATTGTTTGAGAAAACACAGGTGTCAAACAATATAGAAAAATACTAAGCATTAATGTTTTTTTCATATCTATCATTTTTTTAAAATTTTAACATTTATTGTAGTATCAAATAATGACATTTGATAATCCCAGCTAACATTATATCCACCCATCCTGCAATGTGCAAGCAAACTAAGCACTATTATAACCACTACCTGCTACATACCTGAGATTTTAAAAGTGCTTATCTCAGGAGCTTCCCCTGATGTAAAACTTAACACAAGTTAATCACTTCTTCACAATTGTCGCCAAGGTATATTGAGCCTTTTCTATGCTTAGTAAAATATTTAAAGTGAAGTTTGTTAGCACGATATTTGTTGTTAGTAAAAATGCTTTTCAGTCAATAATTAATAATTTAATTTTACCAATAATTTTTTCGTTCTGTACTATAACTAAATAGTATATTCCTGAAGGTAAGTTGTCTCTTGAAACAATTGTTGATTGCCCATTAGTATTATCATCTTGTCTCACTTTCAGTCCAGTTGAATTATAAATAATAATCTTAGAATTAGCTATATCTCTTTTGTATTCAATTCTTGTTTGCTTTGAAAACGGGTTAGGATAAGCACTAAAATTATTAGAATCAGATATTTCTGTTATATCACTACAGAGTTGCCATTCAGCCGAGGCAGTTAAAATATCATCTATCATCCACCCATCTCTATTAGTTTCAATCGAATCTGAAGTAAATGTAAATTTAATCATGAGGCTGTCAAGAGGATAAATTATAGTGTCCGACTTTACTGGAATCCACCATTCCCAGTTAAATCGAGATAAGATCCATCCATCTGATTTTCCTGTTGTAGTTAATGGGTGAGCGGTGTAGTTTCCATCCATTGCATGATAATCATTGTCCCACCAGAAAAATGAACCCCAAGGTGAAACTTCACTAGTGTCATTAACAATAACCCAAGAATTGCCACCATCATACGAGGCTTCAATTATACCGTTGTCTGTTAAAGTATCCATGTCGTACTTATGCCAAAATTCCATGCTTGTAAAACAAGTCTCCGTATAAGGATTTCTAATTACATAAATAAATGAAGAAGTGTCATTTAATGGATAACTATTTACAGAGTCCGTTAAAATTGTCTTTTCTCCCGAATGTGCAGCGTCAAAAAAAACTTTATCGGGAGTTCCAATTTGCCAAATATTATTTCCAGTGGTGTCAATTATGATTTTTGATGTTCGTGTTTCAAAAGATACAGAATCATAAGTGTATTGCGCATTTGTTTTTTGCAAAATAAAAAATAATGAAATCAGAATAATCAAGATTGATAGTTTTCTTTTCATAGTTCTAGCATTTTACAATTTTTGTTTTTTTGCATTTTGGCTAATAAACTAGTAAGAGTAGTTTTTTTATCAAAAAATATTAAATTGTTATACAATTTATAGAATCAAAAGTACATTTTAATCTTATATAGACTAATTATAAATAAAAATATAGCATTTTTAACAATTATTTAACTACAGTGTGTCTTTTTTTAAAATGAATTGAAGGAAGATGAATTATCATCAATGTAGCAATCCATAGGAATACTGCAATCAATAATGGCTATATCTGTTTAATGAATTCTTTTCTAACATTTTTTTTTGTCACCCGCATCTCTTAAAGATCTTTCTCAAGAAATTTCTCCTTACGCCAACCTCTTCCTAAAACGAACAACCACAAATGCTCCCATTGCCAGTATACCCAAATAAATAGGCCAGTTAGCTATTGGAATAGATGGGTCAGCTGTTATGCTGAAAGCAAAGTCATCAGTTACCGGAGCTTTACCACCGCCTTCAACATAGGCTAAACCATCACCAGAGTTTGAGGTTATCCACGTAAAATTACAAGTACCTGTGGGATTTCCCTGAATAGACACCCAGCCACTTTGTAATCCTGATACAGGTGTGGAAAGTGAATATGAGTATTTTAATATTGGTGTTGAAGCTGTTCCAAAAGATGATCCAGTTTCAGTACCTGTAACCTCCACATTATAAGTTGCTTTAACGCCACCTACTGTACCTGTATTATCATAATAAAAAGTGATTTCAAAATTCTTCGGATTCTCACTACAATTAATTGTTCCATTACCTGTACTACCCCACCATTCAATATCTGTTATCCCTCCAATAATACCTGAGAAGTTATCATAAATTTTTGTTCCTGTTGATAAATCAGATTCATATCCTGATAAATCAGATGGGTCAGGTATTTGACAAGTAGTTGTACCTGGGTCACAACATAATGAATGAATAGTTAAATTAGTAACCACAATGCTATCACAACCGTTGGCAGCGCTACCAGGTAATGAATCTCGTACAATTTGAGATGTGTAATACCAGTTTCCATTTATTTCGGCACTATCACATTCTGTTATAGGATCAGCATTGTATACAACTCTGTTATTTATTGTTAAATCTGTTACAGCAATACTATCACAACCATTGGTTGCACTGTTAGGGAATGAATCTCTTACTATTTGCGATGTGAAGTACCAATTACTATTTAATTGAGCACTATCACATTCAGTTACCGGATCAGCAGTATATACAACCCTATTGCTAATGGTTAATACCGTTACAGCGATACTATCGCAACCATTTGATGCCTGACCAGGGAATGAATCCCTTACTGTTTGTGATGTATAATACCACGTACTAACAATTAATGCGCTATCGCATTCCGACACGGGGTCAGCCGAATAAACCACCCTATTATTAATTGTTAATGCTGTAACTGCAATACTATCACATCCATTTGATGCTTGTCCGGGGAATGAGTCTCGTACCGATTGAGTGGTATAATACCAATTAGTATTAATCTGAGCACTATCGCATTCAGTTACCGGATCAGCATTATAAACCACCCTATTATTAATGGTTAATGCAGTTACAGCAATACTGTCGCAGCCATTTGATGCCTGTCCCGGAAATGAGTCTCTTACCGATTGTGTAGTATAATACCAATTACTATTTATCTGAGCACTATCACATTCGGTTACCGGATCAGCAGTATGCACAACCCTGTTATTAACAATTAAGTTCACTGTAATTACACTATCACAACCTGCATTGTTTGGAATAGTATCAAAATAACTACCTGTTGTAGTCCATACCTGATTTCCGCTTTGTGAAACCAGACTGTCACATGCGGTAGGGCTTATTGTTGAGGATGTTGCAATACAGCTAACCAACCATGTCACATCAACAACAATTGTATCAACCTCAAATTGATCACAAACTGTAGCAGAATCCATAACTATATATAAATCACCAGTGTAAGTTGCTGTATATGTGATTTTTGGGAAAACGCCACAAAAATCATCATTATTTGTAATAATATCATTTATTGTAGGCCCAACTAATGTCATTTGAGGATCCCAGTTAACGTTATATCCACTCTGTCCTACATATGGTGTACCAGCAGGCCAGGTACCACCATAACCAAGACCAGGTACATATGGGCCACTGTTACAGGTACTAATTTCATAAGTTTCCCCTGAAGTAACACTAATTACATGGTAATCACCTCCCCATGTTGACCAACCGGTTTGTGTACCAGTGGGTCCTTGTACTGTGGGTGTTAGATCGTAAGAACCAAAATTTTGAAAGTTGTTACCGATAGGACATTGGGCTCTGCCTTCACTTGGGAAAATATTTAAAACCAAGAATGTAAGCGCTATAAGAAAATAGTTGGAGTAGATTTTTTTCATAAACAATTAAATTGGTGCAACAAAATTACATTTTATTTTTATTTAGACTAATTATAAATAAAGATAAGGCATTTTTAACAATTATTTAACTATCAAAACTCTATTATTAGATACCTTTGTTACACAAACCAATATTAATATGTAAATGGCTCAATTACTGAAAGTTTCAGTTATACTAGTTTTGTTATATTCGATTCAATCCTGTAACAACAATAATTACATCCAAAAAAAATCGGTAGTTGAGGCTGAAGATTTCCACAATTGGAATAGTTATCTTGAAGATGCAATTGTTATTGATTTTTTCTCTCCCCCGGTTGCAGCAAGAATATATGCCTATGCTAATCTGGCTGCATTTGAAGTAATAAGAGTAACTGAACCAAATAACAGCTTGTTAAATATAAATATCCCCAGCCTAGATTCAATAACTTACGAAAAACCTGTTGATATCGGCATATCAATGATTGTTGCTTTTTATCTTACCGGATCGGAGTTAGTTTATACTGACAAAAGTCTATCTGAAAAGATTAATCTATTTAGGGATCAATGTATTGAACGGGGCATTGATAAGGAAACATTAATTAACTCAGAGAAACTTGGAAGTCAGGTTGCAGACAGTATATTAATGTGGGCTGCAAAGGATAGATATAATGAGATGAGATCTTATCCTGATTACCAATTGTTACAAACTCCCGGTTCATGGAAACCTACACTGCCTGATTACAGCGATGCTATGGAACCCCATTGGTCGAAATTACGATCGTTTACATTAGATTCGGCAAGTCAATTCAGACCACCCCCCCCTACCAAATATAATATGGAAAAGAATAGTCTTTTTTATAATGAATTGATGGAAGTATATAAGGCTGTTAAAAATAACACATCTGAAACAGAGCCAATTGCCAAATTCTGGGATTGTAACCCCTTGGTTCGAAAGCATCAAGGGCATGTTACTTTTGCCGAAAAAAAACTAACCCCGGGTGGGCATTGGATCAATATTGCCAGGATAGCCATGAAAAAGGATTCATTTGATCTTAGTACATCTGTTCAAGCTTACGCTTTGGTTACGATTGGAATTTTTGATGCCTTTATAAGTTGCTGGGATGCAAAATATAGCACGAATTATATCCGACCCGTAACTGTTATACAGGAATATATTGATCCAAGCTGGTCACCTATAATATATACCCCAAATTTTCCTGAATATACTAGTGGGCATAGTGTTGTTTCCGGATCTGCCGCTACCATACTAACTCATTTGTTTGGAGATAATTATAACTTTACTGACTCAACTGAAGTACCATATGGGATGCCTCCGCGAAAATTTAACTCATTTTATGAAGCATCTGATGAAGCAGCAATAAGTCGTTTATATGGAGGCATTCACTTTTTGCCAGCAATTGAAAATGGAAAAATTCAAGGTAAAAAAGTTGGGAAACATGTACTTAACACCCTTATATCAAAGAAATAATTATGACCAAAATATTAAATTGTGGATCACTATTTTTAATAATTATTATATTAGGGTTGTTTATATTTACCGGATGCAATAACCCGGAACAAAAACTAATAACCGAACAGGAATCGGGAAATGAAGATACTACATTCCTTTTTACTCTTCTTTCAGCAGAAGAATCCGGAATTAGTTTCTATAATGAGTTAAAAGAAAACCCTAAGCTAAATATACTTACATATGAGTATTTGTACAATGGAAGTGGTGTAGCTATTGGTGATATTAATAACGATAATCTTCCTGACATTTACCTTGGTGGAAATCTATTTGGTGGAAGGCTGTTTCTAAATCTTGGAAACATGAAATTTAAGCAAATATCTGATTCTTCTGGTACTTATGTAAATGGCTATTCAACAGGTGTTTGTATGATAGATATTAATTCTGATGGACTACAGGATATATATGTGTGCAGAAGTCTATCAAATAACCCAGAACTTAGAACTAATGTATTGTTCATTAATAATGGCGACCTGACATTTACTGAGAAAGCAGCGGAATATGGCATAAATGACCGTAGTTTTTCAAACCACGCAAATTTCTTCGATTACGATAATGATGGTGATTTGGACATGTATTTATTAAATCACCGTGTTGATTTTAAAGATGCTCTTACTCTGAAAAAAACAAAATATAAGTGGGGAGTTGAAGTTCCTTTTATAGATACAAACTACAGATATGTTTCAGATCGACTATATGAAAACACTGGGAACAACAAGTTTAAGGATATTACAAAAAAGGCTGGATTACTCAATAAAGCCTATGGGTTGAGTGTAGTATGTTCAGATATAAATCAGGATGGGTGGATCGACATTTATGTTGCAAATGATTATGCCGACAAAGATTACCTTTATATTAACAACGGTGATGGTACATTTACAGATAAAGTAGATGATTATCTATTTCATATGAGTGAAAATTCGATGGGGTGTGATATAAGTGATTTCAATAATGATGGCTTACCCGACATGATAACCCTTGATATGATGTCAGGTGATAATTATCGACAAAAACAGCTAAAAGGTAATAGTCCCTACGACCAATATCATATGGCGGTTGATTATGGTTTATCGCATCAGGTTATGAGAAATACACTACAATTGAATAATGGAAATGGTACATTTAGTGAAATTGGACAACTGGCAGGAGTTTCGCATACCGACTGGAGTTGGGCGCCAATATTTGCAGACTTTGATAATGATGGCTACAAAGATTTATTTATTTCCAATGGATATTACCGCGATGTAACTGATATGGATTATATCAAATATGAATCAAATGAAATTATTCAAGAAGCTGGAGGAATAACAAAAGTTAATCAATTGGATCTTGTAAATCAAATGAAGATAACTCCTGTTTCAAATCATATTTTCCAAAACAACGGTGATCTAACCTTTTCAAACAAAAAAAACAGTTGGATGAACCTTCCTCCATCATCTTCCAATGGTGCTTCCTTTGGTGATCTTGATTTGGATGGCGATATCGATATTATTGTTAATAATTTAAACTCACAGGCCTTTATCTATGAAAATAATGCATCTGATAATGAAAATAACTATCTAAATATAGTGCTAAAGGGTGGCAAAGGCAATGAATCCGGAATTGGTACGAAGATTTACCTATCATCAAAACTTGGAACCCAATATATTGAAGCAACACCATATAAAGGTTATTTAGGATCGCACCATAATATCATACATTTTGGATTGGGAAAAGATACATTGGTTGATGCTAAAGTGATTTGGTTGAATGGTTATTCTCAGGAACTTGAAAATATACCAGTTAATAAACTACTGGTTGTAAATCAAGCTAATGCAGATTTACTAAATGTTAACTTTCAAAAAAATATCGGGTTATTAGAATCAGTAGATCAGAATCTATTAAATGAATACGTCCACGTTGAAGATGGGTTTATTGATTTCAAGCGGGAACCTTTACTTGAGCACAAAATATCCAATAAGGGGCCATATATTTCAGTAGCTGATGTTAATAAAGATGGCAATGATGACTTATTTATTGGTGGTTCAGCAGGTTATCCGGGGAAACTGTATTTACAAAATAGTACCGGGGAGTTAATCCTAGTAAATATCGATGCATTTGAAAGTGACAAGAAATATGAAGATTGCCAATCATTGTTTTTTGATGCTGATAATGACAATGATCTTG